>JAEUJR010000179.1 GCA_016793585.1 Archangium sp. | reverse complement strand
CAGGCCGGCTCCACTGCGGGGCGCGTCGCCACCCTGCACCAGCGGCAGCAGCACCGCGAGCTCGGGCATCACCGCCACCGCCCGCGAGATGCGCAGCGCCACGCCGAGCGAGCCGCCCGCCATCAGCACGCGGTACGACGCGCGCGCGCCGTCGTTGGGAAGAAAGACGAAGCCCTGGGCGCGTGGCCCGAGCACGAGCTGGTGCGGCCCGAGCCGAACGCCGATGAGCAGTGGGAGCGCGGCGCTGAACGTCTGCCCGACGATCGCCAGCGGCTCACCCGAGGGCTCGAGCCTGGCCGAGACGGTCGGCGCCACCGACACCAGCAGCGGCCAGCGCCGTGGCGTCAGCATCACCTTCGTCTCGAGCCCCAGCCCCGACTGGCCGGCACGAACGCCGAGATCGAGCCGCTCTGCGGCGCCGTAGCGCACCGAGACGTCGAAGAGCGGGGTGAGCGAGGGCTGCTCGGTCGACGTTCGTGGCACCAGCGCGGTGACGCCAGGCTCGACGCCGACCTGGAGCCGGCCCGCGCCGACCGTGTCGGCCGTCTGGGTGCTGCCGATCGCCGCGCACGCCTGCCATTGGGCGGCGCAGAACACGAGGAAAAGCCCACGAACGTTCGGCACGCGTCGATTGTGCACCAATCTCACTCGCAGTCGCGGCCTCGGCGGTTTGCGGGTAGGTTTCCCGCCAGCCGATGAGTGACGAAGTCGTTCAAGTCTGGGTACGCAACGAGAAGGGCCAGGTCTTCGGCCCGCTGTCGCCATCGAGCGTCGAGCTGCTCCTCGACAACGGCGTCATCGTCGGGCGCGTGCAGGTCTCTCTCGACGGCATGAACTACGTCTTCCCGGGCCGCATGCCGGGCATTCGAATGGTCTTCCCCAAGACGCTCTGGGGCGATCAGGTGTTGCCGCACAACGAGCTCGACGACGTGTGGTCGAAGGTCGTCGCGCCGCCGCCGCTGCCGACTGCCGCGCAAGGCGCTGCCGCCCCCCAGGGGCCCGCGCCGCAGGGAGCCGCTCCCGGAGGACCGGTGGCCGGGCCGGGCGCTGCTCCCCGTGCAGGGCCCATGGCGGGCCCCGGAGCGCGCGCGGCACAGACGCAGGTGCGCCCGCCGGCCTCGGCCCAGCGCCCGCAGCAACCCCCTCGCACCGCGCCCACCGGCGTACCGATGGTGCAACGCCCGCAGGCCCCCGGCGCGCCAGCCAGCCTCAGCGACTCGTTGTTCGGCGACATGCCGCAGAGCAGCCCCTCTCAGGTGATGTCGACGCCGTCGGGCATTCGTGCCGCGCCGCCCGCCGCACCGAAGCCGGTCGTGAACTCGATGGCGTCGATCGCCGCGGCGATGGGTCAGGCCCCGCCGGCAGCCGCTGCGCCGCCGTTCGCCAGCACGCCCTCCTCGGCGGCGAACGCACCGCCTCCGCCGCAGAGCCGGCCCTCGTCGGTCACTGCGGTGACCGCCCTCGAGCACCTGCCGACGGGCGGAACGCTCGCCGACTTCAGCATGCGACGGCTCTATTTCCTCGCGGCCGCGCAGGACACGACGGGCCTGCTGACGCTCCAGCTGCGGGACCGCGCGGTGATGCTGCACTTCCGCAAGGGCAGCCCCGACTCGGTGGAGTCGACCCACCCCGACGACGCGCTCGCGACGTTTCTGCTGCGGCAACGCCTGGTGGGCCCGGAGCAGCTCGGCCAGGCGCAGAAGGAGGGCGCGCGATTCGGCGGAGAGCTGTTGCCAGCGCTGTTCGGCCTGGGGCTGCTCAACCCGAACGCCGCCATCGAGGCGCTCAACCAGCGCGTGGCGGGGCTCATTGGTCTGGCGCTTCGTTCGACCGAGGGCAGCTTCACGTTCCAGGCGATCGATCTGCCGGCGCACAAGGCCATGCCGCCAGGCAACCGCTGGCAGCTCTACGTCGAGCAGCTGCGAAAGCTGTCGACGGCCGAGCTTCGTGAGCAGCTGATCTCGGCGCTCGACTTCCCCATCATGAAGGCGGCTGGGGCGGTGGCCATCGGCGACATGCGGCTCTCGCCACAGGAGACGCGCGTCTATTCGCAGTTCGATGGCACGCGCACGCTCAACACGTTCCTGCAGGCGAACGCGCCAGAGGCTGAGCACGCGCTGCGGGTGGCCTTCATGCTCGAGCCCTGCGACCTCGTGTCGTTCGCGGGCACCGTGGTGAAGACTTCGGCGCCGGTGAAGCAGGCTCCGCGCACTCCGGCTGCAGGTGCTCCCGCGGCGCCGCCACGCCCGGTGGTGACGGCGCCAGTCGCGGCGCCTGCGGGGGTGGTGCCAGGCCCGCCGGTCGCCCCCCGCGTCCCCTCGTATCCAGGCGCGCCGCCTCCGCCGCAAGCCCAGCCTGTTCGACCGCCACCGGTGATGCCGCAAGCCGCGCCCGCGCCTGTGGCGCCGCCGCGGCCCGTCATCACGGCTGCGGGCCCAGCCGTCGTTCCAACGCCCGTCGTCGCGCCGGCGCCCCAGGCGGCGCCTCCGAGGGTCGTCGCTCCGGCCGTCGCGCCTGCCGCTGGGCAGAACTTCGCTGCCGACATCAATCGGCTGACCGACCTGCTCGCCACGATGAAGAAGCAGAACCACTTCGAGGTGCTGAACGTCACCAAAGACTCGCCGCCGAACGCGGTGAAGGTGGCCTACTTCAAGCTCGCGAAGGACCATCACCCCGACACGGTGCCGCCTGGCGCTCCCGACGCGCTGCAGAAGCTCAAGGCCGACATCTTCGCGCGCATCGGCGAGGCGCACCGCACGCTCTCGGACGAGAACCTGAAGAAGGACTACCTCGTCGAGCTCGAGTCAGGCGGCGGTGAGAAGATCGACGTCTCGAAGCTGCTGCAGGCCGAGGAGTTCTTCCAGAAGGGGAAGATCCTCATTCAGGCGCGCAAGTACCCCGAGGCGCTGAAGATGTTCGACGACTGCATCGCGCTCACGCCCGAAGGCGACCCGGAGGCGTACACCTGGCGTGGGTACGCGCGCTTCTTCACCTTCCCGGACAAGAAGGCCGGGTTGGTCGAGGCGATGAAGGACGTCACCAACTGCCTCAAGCGCAACCCGAACGTGGTAGCCGCGCACTTCCACCAGGGAATGATGAACAAGATCCTCGGAGACATGGCGGCGGCCAAGAAGCACTTCCAGGCCACCGTGAAGCTCGACCCCAAGCACATCGACGCGCAGCGCGAGCTGCGAATGATGAAGTGAGATTTCAGCGTGGCGCTCAACGGCAAGCAGCGGCGGTACCTTCGTTCACTCGGTCATCACCTGCACGCAGTCGTGCAGGTCGGAGACGCCGGCGTCAGCGAGGGCGTGATCTCGGCGACGGCGCAGGCGCTCGAGACGCACGAGCTGGTGAAGGTGCGCATCGCCGACGAACGTGAAGGGCGTGAAGCGGCCATCGAGCAGCTGGCCGAGGGCACGGGCTCCGAGGTGGCGCAGGTGCTCGGCCGCACGGTGCTGCTCTTCAAGCGGCGCGCGAAGAAGCCGGCCATCAAGTTCGACGGCGAGGTGTTCCCCGTCGAGAAGGGCGCGAAGGCGAAGCGCGTCGTGAAGAAGGCGAAGCCGGCTACCCGCCGAACGCCACGAAGCCAAGATTGAGCGACGCGAGCCACTGCTGCTGAAGCGGCGCGCCTCCCACCGAGACCCCGAGAAAGAGCGGCCCGAGCAGCACGCGGGCGCCGACGTCACCCGTGAGCCAGGGCTGCGCGGGGCGGGAGAGATCGGCGTCGACGCCGGTCGGAGCGCGCACGACGTTGGCGGTGGCGAGCCCGAAGCCGATACCGCCGGTGAGCTGAAGCAGCGAGCCGCGCGTGTGGCCGCGCAGCTCGGCCTGAATCGCCCAGGCTGATTGCGACCCGCTCCACGGCGCGACGCTGACGAGGCGCACCGAGGGCGTGAACCAGTTCCAGAAGTCGACGCCGAGTCGGGCCGAGACGGTCGGTGTGAGATCGGTGCGCGAGGTGACGCCGCCGGTGACTTCGACCTCGAGCTTGGGATCGTCGGTGGTCTTCTTCACCTCTGCCGGAGCAGCGAGGGCTGCGGTGACGAGCCCCAGACTGAGCAGGGTGAGCTTGGCGGCGTGCATGTCGGTTCTGTTGCCGGACGCCCGACGAACGATCAGCGCGCTGAGGTGACAGCCCGTTGGTGGCGTTCGTTCAGGTGTTTCAACGGATCGGCTGACTCGATCCAGGCCGAGATCTGTTGCGCATCGAAGGTGATGACGAGTCGGCGATCTGTCGACCGCTTGGCGAGTTCCTGGTGGAACTCCCACGTGAACCCGCCCACAGAAAAGTAGAAGCCAATCGAACCTCGCTCGTGTTTCGTCTCGAGCTTGCTCAAGAAGTCACGAGCCTGCGGCGCTCCACTGGACTTCGACCTGCCTTGCAGGCACCGTGAACGCGTTCGACCGAACGCTGCCAGTTCCGAGCCCGAGTGTCCGCTTGTACACAAGAGACTAAGGTGCGGCTTTCTTCGTTGGCCTCGGCCGCCCTTCTGGCCGCCTGCGGTTGCTCTTGCCGTGCTCCAGTTGCGGTGGACGCTGGTGCACAGCGGGGCGCTCACTGTGTCGATGCAGGGCCTCTTGCGATATCAATTCATGAGTCGGTTGGGGTCAGCTCCAGTGTTGCGGCGTTCAGCGTGGAAGAGCCGGGCGGGGCCGCTGCCTGGCTGATCGTCGCAACCGACGGTGGCACGAATACCTACTCACTTGTTGACAGCTGCAGCTTTGGAGAGCGGCTCTCGCGCGAGTTGCCAGTTCAAAGATCACAACGCGTACACATCCTGAGCATCGTTGCTCCCTCTATCGTCTCGTCCGCAACGCCCGATGGCGTCGAGACGAGGGTCGACCTGTTCGGCGAGGACTCAGGAGTGAGGGTTGCCGACTGCACTTCTGTCAGCGCGCCTGCTGAAGTGGCTCGACTTGCTTCGAATTCAGCCATGTTTCTTCCCGGCCTGTGCGCAGATGGCTGCGGGGCCTCAAGGCTCTTCTTCTTCTCAGGAGGAAGGCTCCTCGGCAGGCATTGCTTGCCGGGGTCGGACGACTTTGGCTGGGTTCCTTCGAGCTCGCTTGCGGCGTATTCAACTTCACTGCTTCCAGGAAACATCGCCCAGTGGCGTGTGTTTCTCTCCGAGTTCGAAGTGGATGGAACGGTTCGCCACTCGACGGTGGCAGTTACTGCTGTGCCCGTGCAAGGGTTCGTTTCGAGCCGGAGTTTCTTGAGTTGGGTCGCTCGAGATCCACGAGCGCCATTCGAAGCATCTCGTATTCAGGTTGCAACGCTTGTCGACGACGGGGGCCTCGTGTTGCGAGATGACACCGAACTCGGCCAAGTCGTCCCGATTCCCGAAGTGTTTGTAGACAGCCCGTCAGCCCCGGTCGTTCTCGGACTGCAGATCGATGGAGGCGAGGCGTTGGCGGTCATGTCTGACAACCAGGTCGTTCGTAGCGCGGTTGGCTCCATCGCTCGTGAATGGGGCCTGGCGCGACATCGCGCGGCGCTGAGCAACGGGCTGCTCTGCAGAATTGCAAGGGGCCCGTTGGATGGTGGCGTGAGCTACTCGCTGGTTTGCGAGTAGCCGAAGTAGTCCTCGAGGCGCAGTGTCGACGCTCTCGCGAAGCCGCCCACGTACCGAATCGTATTCACGTCGAGCGTCGCGGCCCTGAAGTCGGGGAGCGCCGCGTACTGCACGGCGTCGGGGTGATGCTCGAGGAAGCGCTGTTTCGCGCGTGCGGCGTCGTCACCGTCGAGCCAGCGCAGCTCACCGGTCAACGTCACGCGCAGGCGATCCATCACGCTCGACGGGCCGTGCTCCGACGCGACGAAGAGCACCGACGCCGACGGCCGCTGCTTCAGGTTCTTCGTGTGCTCCGAGAGCCCGGAGAGGAGAAAGAGTGGACGTCCCGCGCCGTCGTCAGCGGTTGCCACCAGTGTCGCGAGCGGCGAGCCGTCATCGGAGATCGTCGCCAGCGTGGCCAGCGTCGTCTTCGCCACGAGCGCCCGCGCGTCTTCACTGGCCTTCGACATGCGGCCCCTTCGGAAGCGACGTCTTCGCCACCAGCGCGCTCGCGGGAGAGAGCCAGTCGAACAGCTCCGGCCCGAACCACTGGCGCTTCGCTTCGCCCAGCCGATTGCGCACGACGTCTGCGGGCTCGAGATACCCGACGTAGCCATTCGCCAACGCCAGCACGCGCGTCGCTCCGGTCATCGCCTCGAGCTGTTGCGCTGTCGCAAACGACGGCTCTACCGGCAACGCGAGCAGCGACACGCAGCCGAGCCGCAGCATCGAAACCTCGACCTCCATCTCTGCCGAGGCACACAACGCGTTGTCGGCTGCTGCGCGGAACGGCCAGGGCGCCAGCCGCGATCCATCGGGGCGGGGCAGGGCGGTGTGCGCCGTCGCGAGGCTCAACGTCGGCTCACAGCCTTCGACCTTCACCGAATGCGTGAGCGCCTCTTTCACCTGCGTCACCACCGCGCTCTCGGTCGGCGCGACGTCTCTGTTCACCGACGCGTTGCCCACCGAGGTCTGGAGCACGAGCGTCACACCCTCGCCGTCTTCTGCGAGCAGGCCGGGCCAGTCGGTGTCGAACGAATCTCCATGCCGGGGCGCGAGCGTCGGGTGCGCGGCCAGCAACAGCCATCGCGCGACGCGACCACCTTCGGCCTTCATGAACGACAGCTCGAGCCCGCGCGTGTCGACGCCGTCTCCGCTGCGCGCGCGCACGAACGACGAGGTGCTGAACGAGCGGACCTCCATCGTGACGGGAACGACCTGCTTCTTCGCCTCGGCGAGGGCCGAACGAGCAGCCGTCACGAGCGCAGCCTCGACCCGTTCGTCGAAGGCGCCGAGCGCCGCCACCTGGCTCGCCGGCCTGCGGTCGAACTGCCCGAGGGACGAGTGCGTGTGCGTCGCCGTCACGAACACCGGCAGCTCCGACCCTTCACGAATCGCCGTCACCAGCGGCTGCGTCAGCAGCAACACCTCGAGCGACACCAGCGCGACCTTCGTTCCACCTGCCTCGACGATCGTCGCGCGCGCGTAGACGGCATCTCCACTGGTGGCCGAGGAGCGCAGCGGGCCATAGCCCCCAACCGTCACCGCTCCTGGCAGCACGACCGCCACCTTCGCCGCGCCCAGCGACATCGACCCGCTGCCACGCGCGACCATCGCCATCACCGGCTCCGACGACGGCCACTGCCCGCAGCGATCAGCCGACGCGAACGCGAACGCGCCCACGAGGGCAATCACCAGCACTCCGAGCACGCGGCGTTTCGTCACGGGCGCACCCTTACTCCGAAAACACGAAAGGCCCGACTCCGTGAGGAGCCAGGCCTCTCGTCCGCACTGCATCGCCGGCCCGGTTCGATCGGCGCGAGCGCGGTCAGGGGACTACGAAAATCAATCGGCCATGTTCTTGTTCGCGCGCTGAATCACCGGCGCGGGAGCGGCCTTCGACGCCTTCACGGGAGCCGGCGCGGGAGCAGCGACCACCGGAGCCGGCTTCGGCGCAGGGGCGGGAGCGACGGCGACGGTGCGGGTGGCGACGGGCTGCGTCTTCTTCACCATCGGCTCTGCGACGACGGCCGGCTTGGCAGCGACGGCGACGGCAGCGGCGGGCTTCTTCGACGCGGGCGCGTTCATCACGACAGCGGCGAGGCGGCCCGACTTCGGCGCGATCTCGAAGGCGCGAATGGCTTCGGCGGTGGCGGCATCGAAGGCCGAGCGGGTCTTGCCAGCCGGCGTGAAGGGCAGGGTGGCGACGTAGGGCTTGTTCGAGTTGCGCTCCACGGCCGTCAGGTCGAGCTGGCACCAGCGCGCCGACTTGTCGCACGAGAGGTTGGTGAAGATGTACGCGAAGCCGCGGGCGCAGTGGTGCGAGGCGCAGGTCTCGTTCATCTCGACGGCCAGGGCAGACAGGTTCTTCGCGGTGATTTCGAGCTCGGCCTCTTCAGCGACGACAGGGGCGGCGACCGGCGCGGCGACTTCGGCCTTCGCGACCGGCGCAGGCTCGGGCAGCACGACAGGCTCGAGCGCGACGATCTTCGTGGGCTTCACCTCTTCGACCGCCTCGGGGGCGAGGGCGAGCGTGCCCATGTTCTTCGGGCACATCATGCCGGCCGTCTTGCGCGACAGCCCCATCGGGCCACCGGCGTAGAGCATGTTCACGTCACCCGAGTTCATCGAGCACGCTGCGACGACGTTCTCACGCGGGCAGGCGCTCTTCGCGTACTCGCCCTTGAACATCTCGCAGCCCTTCTTCGCCGCGTCGTTGTGCGAGGCGTACTCGGTGCACGAGCCGTTCGAGGGCAGGTTGCACGAGGCGACGCCGGCACGAATCGCGAACGGGTCGGCGGGCGGAGCGACCTTCACCGGCTCCTCGGCCACGGGCTCGACGACGGCGGCCTCGGCGACGACCTCTTCAGCGGCCGGCTCCTCGGCGACGGCGATCTCTTCGGCGACCGGCGCGGCGAGCCCGGCCTTGCGGGCCTTGTACTCGGCGACCTTCTGCTTGAGCTTCTCCTGACGCGACAGCTTCGGAGCGGCCTTCGCAGCAGCGGCGACGGCGGCAGGCTTCGCGGCCGGCTTCACTTCAGGGTGCTGCTCGGCGATCTCGAGGTCGAACGACAGGCCACCCTTCACCGTCGTGTTGTACCGATCGGTCACCTTCACCGTGTAGACGCCGGGCTCGAGCTCGAGGCTGCCCTTCGCCGGCTTGCCCGTCTCGGGCGAGTCCATGTCGAGCAGCAGGTTGCCCGACGCGTCTTCGATCTGAACGATGGGGTCGAGCTGGATCTTCTTGCCCGCCGCAGGCGAGACCGTGAAGTCGTAGGTGTCCTTGCGGGTGACGGTCCAGGTGAACGTCTCGCCCGCTTCGGTCGACACGCTCTCGTTGCACTTCGCGACCGCGCCCGTCAGCGTCGAGGCGCACATGCCGCCGAAGACGTGGTTCGGGTCAGACGGGCCCGAGTCGCTCACCGACGGCCCGAAGATCATCAGGGGCACCGACAGCACCGCCGCGACGCCGCCTCCGATGAACGAGAACTTCTTCTTCTTGTTGATGCTGCCGATGAGGCCGTCACGGCCCTTCGCGCTGGTCATCAGCGAGCGCCAGCCCGGCTTGACGATCTTGCCGCCCTCGATCTTGCCAAGCACGAACAGGCTGCCTTCGACCGGCACGTACTTCTCGGTCGCCTTGAAGCCGATGGTGTACTTCTCGGAGTCGCTGATGACGGGCACGTCGAACGACATCTCGCCGAACTGAATCTGCGAGGCCCAGCCACGGCCGTTGAGCTCCTTCTTGAAGCCGTCCTTGTAGTTGTCGAAGTCGGCGCCCTTGGTGACGTCGATCTGAATCGCGCCCGAGCCGTCGTCGACGCCGAAGATCGCGCCGCCCTTCACGGTGTCGAGGGTGTCCGAGCCGGTGACCGTCTTCGTCCCGTCCTGCGTGGTCTCGATCTTCTCCCACAGGCGCTCGACCTTCACCTCGTAGGCGAGGCACGGCTGCTTCGTGCAGGGCGAGAGCAGCTGCTGCGCCGGAGCGACGACCTTGCCTTCGGTCGACATCGCGCCCTTGGGATCGGTGCTGGTCGGGTTCTTGGCGAGCTCACCGGTCTTCTTGAAGGGCGCCGCCAGAATGCGCTTGCCCTTCAGGTGCTGAAACAGGCCGAACGCGAGAACCGCGACGCCGACGAGAAGCAAAAGAACGCCCATCTGGAAGCTCCAGGTGATGCCGCTCGAAGCGGCGGTGAAGTGGTGTGGGAGAGGTGAACCGCCCTCAGGTGCGGGGTAGACCCAAGACCCACCACCTGTGTGCACCAGTATTTTCGGGCGTGTTTCGGGGTTTGACGAAACGGCCTAAGAGGGTAGGGAGATCAGCTGGTTGCGAAAGGAAAGACGTGCTCCGAACAGCCTCGATGATTGCGGGCGGTCTGCTGCTCCTGGTCGTCGCAGCCATTTCCATTCTCTATGCGGTGCAGCCGAACAGCTATCGATTGAGCCGCTCGCGCACCATGGCTGCGCCGGTTGCCGCGATTCGGCCCTGCCTCGTCGACGTGAAGGTGATGGATGGCTGGCAGCTTCACTTCGCCGATCCCCACGACCCGCCGACCTTCACCTTCGCACCCGTCACAACCGGCGTCGGCGCGTGGATGGAGCGCAAAGACAGCACGAGCTCGGCGCGCACCACCATCGTCGAGGTGACCGACAGCTCCGTTCGGTTGGAGCACCACAACACAGGACGGTTCGGCTCCATCACCTCGAGCATCGAGTACCACTTGCGCGAGCGCGGCGGGTCGACCGAGGTCGAGTACGTGCTGTCGGCTCCGCTCAGTGGCCTGCCGCGGCTCTTGTGGCCGATCGCGAATCTCGAGAAGCGCATCGGGCCCGACCTGGTGAAGGGCCTCGAGCAGCTCGAGACGAAGTGCGTGGCCTCCGCGCGTTGAGGCTTGAAGCGCCTGCGCCTTCCCGGCAGGGTGCGCCGCGTGTTGCGACGCGTCATCTGTCTCGGTGTGTTGGTGCTCTCCGCCTGCGGGATCAAAGGACCACCGCGGGCTCCCCTGGAAGCCACGGCTCCTGTGCCTGACGAGGTGCCCGACGCCGGGTGCTGCCGGGAGCCGAAGTGAACCACTTCGACGTCATCGACGGCGCCATGCACTGCGAAGGGGTTCCGCTCTCGCGCATCGCGGCCGAGGTCGGCACACCCACGTACGTGTACTCGACGGCCACGCTCACGCGGCACCTCGGTGTCGTGCAGCAGTCGTTCGCCGAGCAGCCCACGCTCGTCTGCTACTCGGTGAAGGCGTGCAGCAACCTCGCGGTGCTGAAGCTGTTCGCGAAGGGCGGCTCGGGCTTCGACATCGTCTCGGTCGGTGAGCTCGAGCGCGTGCGGCGCGTCGGTGGAGACGTTCGCAAGGTCGTCTTCGCGGGCGTCGGCAAGTCGGA
>JAEUJR010000175.1 GCA_016793585.1 Archangium sp. | reverse complement strand
ATGTCGACGCGCTCGCGGATCTCGTCGATCTTGTGCTCTGGGATCAGCAACGGTGCAGCACTCCTCGCTCAGGAATAACCACGAACGACGCGGGCCGATGCGCAGTGCACCGGCCCGTTTGGAGGAGGCTCACGCCAGCCGCGAGAGCTGCGCCTTCACTTCTTCACTGATGGCTTTGCCTTCGGCCTGACCCTTGAGTTTGGCCGAGGCCACCTTCATGACCGCGCCGAGGTCTTTGATCGTCTTGGCGCCGGCCTCGAGGATGCAGCCCTTCACCGCCTCGGAAAGCTGGCCCGCGTCGAGCTGGGAGGGCAGGTAGGTCTGCAGCACGACGATCTCTTTCTCTTCCTTCTCGGCGAGCTCGGGGCGGTTGGCGGCCTTGAACTCGGCGGCCGAATCGCGGCGCTGCTTCACGAGGGTGGTGATCACGCCGATGACGCCGGCATCGTCGAGCACGTGCTTCTCACCTTCGACTTCCTTGTACTTGATGGCGCTCTTGAGCATGCGCAGCACGCCGAGCTTGAGCTCGTCTTTCGCGCGCATTGCATCTTTGATCTCGGAGTCGAGACGCTCCTTCAGCGTGGCCATGGTGTCTCCTTCGGTACGAGGTGGTGCTTCAAAGAAACGGAGGTTGGCAACTGATGTCGCCAACCTCCGGGAACTTCCTGACAGGTCAGCCGACATCGTGCCGGCCGGCGTTGTCATTGAGGGAGGGGCTTAGGACCCCTTGCGGAACTTCTTCACCGCGCGCTTCTTCGCAGCCATCATCTTCTTCTTCTTCTTCACCGATGGCTTCTCGTAGTGCTCGCGCTTGCGGATCTCGGAGAGAATGCCTGCCTTCTCCGTCGCCTTCTTGAAGCGCTTGAGCGCGCCCTCGATGGACTCGCCGTCCTTGACACGAATCGTCGTCATCTGAGCCTGTCACCTCCTTCGCGGCCCTGCCCGTGAGGCAGGGCGTCATGTGCTTCGAAACGACGCGGCTCGTGGCACAGTTGTTTTCGAAAGGCAACGAGATGACCGCATTCCACGATGGGCGGGCTGAAGGCACCAAGGCCGAGGTCTACGCAGAGCTGGTGCGCCAGGCGAAGGGGCTGTTCGAAGGCGAACGAGACGTGATCGCCAACTCGGCGAACCTGTCGGCGCTCCTCGGCTATCACCTGCCCGAGCTGAACTGGTCGGGCGTCTACTTTCTCAAGGGGCGTGAGCTGGTGCTGGGGCCCTTTCAGGGGAAGCCGGCCTGTGTGCGCATCGCGGTGGGGAAGGGCGTCTGCGGCACGGCGGTCGCCAGGCGCGAGTCGGTGTTGGTGCCCGACGTGCACGCGTTTCCGGGGCACATCGCCTGCGACTCGGCGTCGAACAGCGAGCTGGTGGTGCCGCTGCTGAAAAACGGCGCGGTGCTGGGCGTCATCGACCTCGACAGCCCGAAGACCAACCGCTTCGACCTGGAGGATCAGCGGGGCGTGGAGGCGCTGGCGACGGTGCTGGTCGACGCCTGCGCGTGGTGACGGCTACGAGATCGCCTCGTGTTCGTCGGTGCTGATCTCTTCGTCGGCGCCGAGCGCGGGCACTTCGATGGCGGTAGCGAGGTGCGACTTCAGCCGGTCGGGCAGCACGCTGTCCCACGCGCCCATGAGGGGCCGACCGAGCTGGCTGAGGGCGACGACCATGACCTCGGCGACGGCGTTCTTCACGAGCGCTGCTGCCTCGGGCGACTCCGACTCTTCGGCGAGGGCCACCAACGCGCTCACGTCAGAGAGCAGCTGCTGGAGGGTTGCCGAGACCTGCGCCGCGGTCTCCTTCGTCAGCGGCGCGAACGACACTTCATCTGCCATGCGGGGCACTCTCGCACGGCTCGCCGCATCGCGGAACCCGCCTCGCGTGAGTGGAGTCAGCGAGACTTCGGCTGACGTTCACGGGTGGTAGTAGCAGTCGACGACGGCGGTCCCGAGCATCTCGCGCAGGGGCACATCGGCGCCGACGACGAGGCCCGCGCCAGTGAGCAGCAGCCCGCCTTTGGGGTCTTGCGGGGTGACGATGGCCATCTGCCGCAGCTTCACCTCGCGCGGAATCACCACCACCATCAGCCCCTTGTTCGCCAGCCCCGGCGCATCGAGCTCGGGCACCTTCAGCCAGCCGCGCATCGGCCCTTCGTGCTTCAGCCAATCGACGGTCTGCGCGAGCGAGAGCTCACGGGCTCCGGCGAAGTGGGGGATCTCGCAGTTCATCGCGCGGCTCACGTCCCACACGTAGATGTGCCCGCGTGGTTTGCCCGGCGCGTCTTCGTCGTACCGATCGTTGAAGCCGATGGCGAACTGCTTGAAGGCCTGCTCGTAGGCCTCCTTCGTGCGTTTGCCCTCTTTGCTCGTGAACGGCGCCTTCAGCGCGCGCCAGGTCTCACGGCCGAGACACTCGGGGAGCGGGGCCGAGCCATCGGGGTTGTAGTCGGGGTCGATCCACTCCTCTTCTTGAATGGCCTTCATGGAGCCGGGATCGGTCGGCGTCGCGATGAAGTTGGCGCGCTTTCGCTGCGCGCCCCACGAAGCGAAGGCGTCGTTGTTCTGAATCTTCTGCACCTCGGTGAGGCGCGCCTTGTTCACCTGGGAGGGGTCGAGCGAGACGGCGTTCACGCCCGGCATCGGGTGTGGGCCGCTCGTCGCCGGGTCACTCTGAATGGGAATCTGCCCGGTCGTCGTACGCGTGGGCTTGGCGCCGACCTGCGGCAGGCCGTTCTGCGACTTGCCCGCGACCTGCGGGAGCGACGCCTTGCTGTTGCCGCCCTGCACGGGGATCTGCCCGGTGGGGGAGCGGGCGGGCACCTGCGGGAGCCCGTTCGTCGACTTGCCTGCGACCTGCGGCAGCGACTGTTTGCTCGCGCCGCCCTGCACGGGAATTTGACCGGTCGGCGACTTGCCCCCTGCGATGGGAATCTGACCGGTGGAGCGGCGCTCGGGAACGGCGTCGAGCTGCCTCGACGAGGCTCCTGCCTGGCCCTGCTTCTGATCTTTGGGCGGCGCCATGTTCGCGAACCTGACTGTAGCGCGACGCGCATCGTGTTGATCAGCAAGGAACAGCGTGCGCGTCACGTGTGGGCCGCGACCGAAATTTTGCCGGCGTGTGTGCCCCGTGGTCACATCATCAGGCCTGTAGCGACCCATGATCCTGATCCGTTCGACGCTGATCATCTGCTTCCTCTCGACGCTCCCTGCCTGGGGCGCACCGAAGGCGACCGCCGCCGACGAGGCGTACGAGGCCGCGAAGACCGAGTACGCGAAGCTGAAGAAAGACGAGAAGCGTCGCTCGCTGCGGCATCACTGGCTCAACGTCGCCAAGCGGTTCGACACCATCGCGACGAAGTACCCGAAGAGCGAGCGCGCGCCCGAGGCGCTGTTCATGTCGGGTCAGCTCTACTCCGATCTGTCGCGGCTCTCGCAGAACACCGACGACCTCGGCTCGGCCGAGCGCTCGTGGCGCAAGCTGATCGACGGCTGGTCGAAGCACCGCCTCACCGACGACGCGGCGCTGGGGCTCGCGCAGCTGCTCGCCGATCGCCGTGACGACCCACGCGCGGCGCGCAAGGTGCTCGAGCAGTCGATCGAGTCGGCCAACGACAAGAAGAAGGAGATGCAGAAGCTGCTCGCCTCGTTGCCCGCTCCCGTCCCTTTGAAGAAGGAGCCGGCGAAGAAGGTGCCAGCCGTCGCGAAGGTGACGAAGCACGAGAAGGCGAAGGAGCAGCTCGTCGAAGAAGCGGCAGAAGACGCAGCACCCGTCGAGGCGACGTCGAAGAAGGTGTCGGCGCTGGCCGAGGCGCTGCGCAAGCTTCGTGAAGAGCCGCCCACGCTGCCCGCGAACCCCGAGCGTGAAGAAGACGCGCCCGTCGCCCAGGCGCGCCGTTCGCCCGTGACGGCCCGGCCAGAGCCTGCCTCCGAAGTCAGCGATGACGAAGCGGCCATCGAGCCCTCCGAGGCGTCGCCCATCGCTTCGCTGCAGGAGAAGCTGCGTGACGTTCGGGTCGGCGCTCGCAAGCCCGACCCTGCGGCGCGCACGCGGTTCGCGGCGCTCGCCAAACACCAGCAGGCCGACGAGGTGTCGCTCGCGCAGCAGCTGGGCCTCAAGGTGAAGCGAGTGATCATCGACGCTGGCCACGGTGGCCACGACACGGGCGCCATCGGCCCGACCGGCGTGCGCGAGAAGGACGTCTCGCTCGCCGTGGTCTTGAAGCTCAAGGAGAAGCTCGAAGCGCAGGGCCTCGAGGTCGTGCTCACCCGCGACGACGACACCTTCATCGCGCTCGACGAGCGCACCCGCATCGCCAACCGTGAGCACGGCGATCTCTTCATCTCGATTCACTGCAACGCGGCGCCGTCGAAGACGCTGCGCGGCATCGAGACGTACACGCTGAACACCTCGAGCAACCGGTACTCGGTGCGCCTGGCCGCGAGAGAGAACGCGACGACCGAGCGCGGCATCAACGACCTCCAGTACATTCTGGCCGACCTCGCGACCAAGGCGAACACGGGCGAGTCGCAGCGGCTCGCCGAGCGCGTGCAGAAGTCGCTCATTCGCGGGCTGTCGGCTGACTACAAGGGCATCAGGGACCTCGGCACGAAAGAGGCGCTCTTCGTCGTGCTGCTCGGCGCGAAGATGCCGTCGATTCTCGTCGAGACCTCGTTCCTCTCGAACCCTGAAGACGAGCAGCGCCTGGCCAGCCCCGAGTACCAGCAGTCACTGGCCGATCAGATCGCCGAGGCGGTCGACGGGTTTCTCGAAGAGCGGAACAAGGTCGCTCAAGTCGACTGAATTCGGCCCGCGATCGAGAAGATCGGCAGGTACATCGCGATGAAGAAGATCGCCGGTTGAAGCAGCGTGGTGACGATGGCGACGGCGAGCGGTACCCACCTCGCCGACACCCGCAGCGTTCCCACGACGAAGACGAAGGACGCGACGGCCAGACCGAGCGGAGCCCACGGGCCAATGAAGAGCCTCGTGAGCAGCGGCAGCTCGGTGCCGAAGTCGGCGAACATCTTCACGAAGGTGGGCCCGACGAAGACGCCGGCCACCAGCGCCCAGAGCACCCCGAAGGCCGAGATGCCCAGCGCTGCCGCGTTCACGGCTGAACCGACTTGAGCACGCCCCCGCCGAGGGTGCCGAGCCACAACGTCGTGCGCTGAGCGCCGTTCACCATCTCGCTGAAGCCGTCGATGGCGGTGACACGGCGCTGGCTGCCGGAGTCGATCAGGTTCCACTGCACGCCGTTGAACCGCATCATGAAGCCGAAGCGCACGGGCGGGTTGGTGCCTCCGACCATGTAGAGGTTGTCGACGGAGGTGCCCCACGACGCCGTCGCGATGTCCATGTTGATGGGGAAGGACTCCTGGGCGGTGAGCGCCGTCGTGTCCCAGTAGACGCCGAAGCGGGCATCACCATAGGCCCACGCTTCACCACCGCCGGGCGCGTAGAGCGTGCGCCAGGGGCCTTGCTGCACCGACATCGAGGTGCGCGCCGTCCACGACATGCCGGAGCGGACCGCGAGGTAGGCGTCTCCAGCCACCCAGATCTCGTTCTGGCTCGGGCAGCTGACCGCGTGTGCGTTGCCCATCAAGCCAGGGAGCATCGACTGCGCCAGTTGGTTCGCAGTGCCCGTGTACGCGGAGCCGTTGTCGCCGGCGCCGACGAGCAGGTTGCCGCACCACTTGAGATCACGAATGGGTCCAGCGAGGCCGGCCGGCACGTTGAGCCACTGCGTTCCGTCCCACCGGTAGAGCGCATTGGTGGTCGAGACGACGACCTCTTGTGGCGTTCGCGCGACGATGGCGAAGACCTCGGAGGTGAAGGGCTGAGGCGCACCAAGGTCTTCCCAGCCTGCAGTGCCCTGGTGCATCACGTGGCCGCGTCGCTGGCCACAGGCCGCGTCGACACACTCATTGACGGTCACGAACACGTCGGTCGGGGTCGCCGCGATGTCAGCGACGTCGCCGTAGAAGCCCTTGCTGCGCTCGAGGAACGAGGCAGTTGCGCTGTTCCATTCCCACACGGCGCCGAAGTCGCCCACGACGTAGCCGGTCGTCGAGGCCACCCCGCCCCCGAAGAGGCCGCGGGGAACCTGCGGGCCGCGCATGGCGTACTCCGCCCAGGCACTCGGGGGCGGCGTGACGATGCCCGCATCGAAGACGCCTGCGTCGACATCGCCAGCGTCTGGGCTGCCAGCGTCGGGGTCGAGGCCTGCGTCGGGGTCGAGCCCTGCGTCACCTGCCACGCCCGCATCGAAGGGCACTCCTGCGTCGGCGGGCGGAGGCGCCGGGGTCGTCAGATCGTAGGCCGCGATCACGGCCGCCGCTCCACGCTTGCCCGCCAGGAAGAGGCGGTGATCGAAGATGTCAGCGGTGGTGAACTGCGCGCTCGAGAGGCTCGTGGGCAGGTTGCTGGCGGTCCACGCGCCGTTCACGAAGTGCCAGAGGCGGCCGCCACCCACTGCCCAGGACTCTCCGGTGGTGGCGTTGACGATCTTGCCCGTCGTGAGCAGCACCGCGAGCTCGCGATCGTACAGCGAGTCCCACACGCGGCGCGCGGGGTCGTAGCGGTAGATGCTCCCGAGCTCGTTCACGACGGCGAACGCGCCCTGGCCATCGCCGATGATCGACATCACCCGGCGCAGCGTCGGGTTGTTCTCTTCGACCCAGGCGTTGTTGCGGTAGGCGAGCAGGTTGTTGCCGATGCCAGCGGCCATGCCCTGACTGCCGTTGAACCAGATCGTCGAGAGCTCCGAGATGCTGTTCGTCTGGAACACCCGAACCCGTGGAGCGCTGGTGCCCCTGAACTCCACCGCGACGCCCGTCGTGCCGTTGATGCCGACCGCGATCGCGTTGTTGGCGGTGGTGCCTGCGACCGCGCGGAAGGAGAGCCCGGGCGCCGAGTAGAGCCGCTGCCACTGATCGGTCGAGCTGCGCGCGAGCACGGTGCCGTTCTCGCCGACGAAGATGGTGCCGAGTCCAGCGGGAGCGAGCGCGCCGCTCCACAGGTCGTTGCCCGTGGGGAACGGGTTGTCGTGCGCGGCGGTGACGGGGCCTGCGAGCGGTGGATCACGAACGACGAAGATCTTCGCGGTCGCCGACTTCATGCCTGCGGTTGCGGTCAGCGTGGCGACTCCGGGGTCGAGGCCGGTGACGGTGCCCATCATGTCGACGCGGGCCACGCGCGCGGGCACGATTGTCCACGTCACGGGGGCCTCGATCGTCTCACCAGTGGGCGACACGACGCGCGCGGTGAACGCCTTCATCTCACCGACGCGAATGGTCTCTTCCGTCGGGTTCACCTCGAGCTTGTCGATGTTCGGCAGCAGCGGCGACGTCGCCCAGAACAGGCCCAGCCGATCGGTCGGAGCCTCGACGGCCTCGAACGGCGTGGTGTTCGTTCGTGAGCCAGGCAGGGGGTTGAGGAAGGAGTCGTTCCCGGACTGGCGACGCATGTCGTACGTGCCGGGGTCGACGCCCTTCACGAGACGGTCCTTGTCCCACGTGAGGTAGATCTTCACGGGCGTCGCGAACTTGAGGTTCGTCGGGCTGAACCGGTAGCCGAAGCTGATGCGCTTGCGGTCGGGGATCTCGGGAATGCCGGTATCGAGCCGCGTGATGAAGATGTTCGTCTCGGTCGTCACGGCGCCACGCGGAAAGTCCATCGCGTAGCCGTTGCGAATGAAGAGCCCGCCTTCGGGGCCGACGACGATCGTGTTGTCATCTCCGCCATCGGGCAGGTTCACCGGCGGCGGGCAGGCCGTCAGGAACGACGAGATCGTCAGCAGCCCGATGAGGGAGGAGGAGA
The DNA here is from genome assembly GCA_016793585.1 of Archangium sp. Next base: position 1,360 of record JAEUJR010000175.1, on the reverse strand, counting down.
GGGGGGTGACCTTCAAGAGGTGGTGCTCCTTCGGCCCGCACGCATACTCCACGATGCCTCGGCGAAACACCACCACTCGCGTGCACTCGCCAAAGCGATGGTTAGACGGGGAATGCGCATCGCCGGTCTGTGTTGCCGGCCGATGGAATCGTTCATGGAGCGTCACATGTCACGGCTCGTCCCTCTCGCCACGCTGCTCAGCGCCTCGGTCGTCGTCGCCCAGCCCGTCACCCCGAAAGAAGCGCAGCTGCCCAGCCTCGCGCCGCTGGTGGAGTCGGTGAAGGGCGCGGTCGTGAACATCGACGTGCGCAAAGAGGTGAAGGGTGACGAGCTGCTGAGCCTGCCGTTGCCGATGCGTCAGCGGCGGGGCGGCGCGCCTCCGTCGGCTCCGGGGACAGGGTCGGGGGTGATCATCGACTCGAAGGGCCTGGTGCTCACGAACAACCACGTGGTGGCCGACGCGCTCACGATTCGCGTGCGCCTCGATGATGGCCGCGCGTTCGACGCCGACATTCTCGGGCGCGACCCGCTGACCGATCTCGCGCTCATCAAACTCAAGGGGAAGCTCGAGAAGCTGCCGTCAGTCGCGCTCGGTGACTCGTCGGCGATGCGGGTCGGAGACTTCGTCGTCGCGATCGGAAACCCGTTCGCGCTCGCGCACTCGGTCACGCTCGGCATCATCTCTGCGAAGGACCGCGACATCAGCGCGGGGCCGTACGATCAGTTCCTGCAGACCGACGCCGCGATCAATCCCGGCAACTCAGGCGGCCCGCTGTTCAACCTGAAGGGCGAGGTCATCGGCATCAACACCGCGATCAACGCGGCGGCCAACAGCATCGGCTTCTCGGTGCCGTCGAACCTGGCCAAGGCGCTCCTTCCGCAGCTCGAGACGAAGGGCTTCGTGGTGCGCGGGTGGCTGGGCATCGCCCCGCAAGACGTGTCGGGAGCGCTGGCTCGTGCGCTGAACGTTCCGGGCGGCGAAGGTGCGCTCGTCATCAACGTGAACGAGAACGGGCCCGCTGCGAAGGCGGGCATCAAGGAGGAGGACGTGATCGTCGCGCTCGATGGCGTGAAGGTGACGAACGCGTCGGGGCTGGTGCGGCTCGTCGGGCTGAAGCGGCCCGATGCGCCGGCGACGTTGTCGGTCATTCGGCAGGGCAAGACGCTCGAGCTCAAGGTCACGCTCGGCACGCGGCCCGATGTCGAAGGGCTTGGCGCGGTCGAGCGGCCCGAGAGCACGGGTGAAGCGCCGCCGCCGCGCCTTGGCTTGTCGCTCGACGATCTCGATCCACGCTTCTCGAGCGCGACCGGCATTCGTGGAGGCGCAGCTGTCGTCGAGGTTGTTCCGGGGTCGCCGGCA
>JAEUJR010000156.1 GCA_016793585.1 Archangium sp. | reverse complement strand
GTCGTCGGGGCACGTGGTGGCCGCTGGCTCGGGCATGCCCCTCGTTCCGACGCCCGCCGGCACCGGGAGCACGCTGTTTCTCGTTCGATACCCGCGGTAGCTCCCCGCCAACCCGTCCTTGCTCAATGACGGCCGTCGACTACTCTGTCATCCGACGTGGCGCAGGAAACCGAGCTCGGCGGCTACCAACTCGTGGGTCGTCTCGCAGTAGGCGGGATGGCCGAGGTCTATCAGGCCAAGCCGCGGCCCAACACGCAGCGCAGCCCCGGTGAGCCCGAAGACGTCGTCATCAAGCGGCTGCTGCCCAGCTACCGGAACGACGCCGCGTGGGTGAAGCAGTTCGTCGACGAAGCGAAGCTGACCGTTCGGCTGCGCCACTCGAACATCGTGCGCACGTACCGCTGCTTCAAGGCGGGCAGCGACTACCTCATGGTGCAGGAGCTCGTGGCCGGTCGCACGCTCCAGTACATGATGGATGCGTTCAAGCAGGCGGGGCAGCTGATGCCGCTCTCGGCGTCGACGTACATCGGCATCTGCCTGATGAAGGCGCTCGACTACATCCACCGTGCGAAGGTGGGCGAAGGCGGCGCCACCATCGTTCACCGTGACGTGAACCCGGCCAACATTCTGTTGAGTGTCGCGGGTGACGTGAAGCTGACCGACTTCGGCGTTGCCGAGGTCGAAGGCGTGATGCGCGGAGAGCAGGGCGCGCTGCGCGGCACCATCTCGTACATGAGCCCCGAGGCCGTGCTGGGCCAGGCCGTCGACCACCGCGCCGACATCTTCGCGGCGGGCACCATTCTCTGGGAGCTCTTCACCGGCCAGCGCCTGTTCGCGGGCAACAACGAGATGGAGATGATGCACAAGGTGCGCGACTGCCGCGTGCCGTCGGTGCACTTCCACAACCAGGAAGCACCCGACATGGCCGTCGCCATCGTTCGCCGCGCCACCCTGGCCGACCGCGCGCTGCGGTTTCAGACCGCGTCAGAGATGGCGAAGTCGCTCGAGGTGCTCGCGCGCCGAAACGGCTGGCCCACCACCGTCGACGCGCTGACGCCGCTGCTGGGTGGTTGAGTCTTCTTCGATGCGGCTCTGCCTCGTCGCCCTCGCCCTGCTCGTTGGCTGCACCCGCGTGCCCCGCGCCGACGTCACGAGCGCGCTCGAGGTCTCGAACGTGACGCTCGCGTTCCCGAAAGAAGAGCAGGGTGACTTGTTCTTCGAGCTCGTGCTGCCGCGAGAGGTGGCGCGGGTGACGAGCCTTCGCTGGGAACTCTGGCTGGGCTCACGTCGCTTCGCCGAAGGCGTGGTGCAGGCGCCCGAGGTGAGCACCGATGCAGGCGGTCGGCGTCGCGCCCGGGTCGAAGCGCCGCTTGTCTACAAACACCTCGGCTGGCGCGAGGGCAGCACCTGGCTCGATGTCGGCGTGAAGGGTGACGTGCAGCCGTACGGTGTCGATGAAGGTGGCCGCATTCCATTTCGCGTGCGCCGTGAGGTGCTGGTGACAGCCGCGCCGCAGCTCGAAGATCGCGTCGACTGATCAGCGGGGGTTCTGCAGTGCCTCGGCCAGCTGGCGATCGAGCGCGCGGCGCTCTTCGGCTTCGCGCGCTTCGAGGCGCGCGGCGATCTCGTCGATGGACTCGACGTCGCGGCGGGGCAGGCTCGCGGGTTTGCCGCCGAAGAGCGCACGAATGACGAAGGCGATGGCGAGCACCACGAGGCCCACCTTGAGCGCGATGACGCCGGGCTTCAGCAGCAGCCCGAGCGCGACGATGAGCAGCACCAGCGCAGGCGGGCCGAGCACCACCACGCCCACCACAGCGAGAAGACCAACCACCCAGCGCGGCATCGTGTTCGAGGTCATCGTGGCTCCGTGTGCCCGTCGTGTGGGCGCGTTCCCATGACGCGCGGGCCGGGAGCCGATTGCCGACCGGTCAGGCAGGTGGAGGCGTGCTCCAGCCCAACCGCGCGCCGAGCCCCGGGTTCGTGCTCGTCTTCCACACGAAGCCATCGAGCACGTAGTGCGTCGTCTGCGGCAACGAGAGCAGCGGCACCACCAGCGTCAGCAGGCCCTCGGGCAGCTCGAACCCGAAGTCACCGAACACCATCGCGTGGTCGTGCCACACCAGCGTGTCCCACAAGAACTCCTCGGCGAACGCGATGACGAGCAGCAGGCCGAAGAACGTGGGCACGCCGAAACGAACGAGGAAGCCGAGCGCTCCATAGCCCTGCTCGGCGTTTCGGCCCCGGGCGTAGCGGTAGAGGAACGCGAGGTACGGCACGCCGTGCAGCGTCACGTTCATCACCGTGAAGGCGAAGTCGTCGGCCGCGATGACGATGCCGCCGAACCACGCGACCCAGGTGGCGACGAGCAGCAGCAGCTTGCCGACGGGAAGCGGCGTGCCTCTTCGCCACCGCAGCACCTGCCGCACGAGCCACGCTCCGATGACCGCGAAGTGCACCACGAGCGCGACGGTGCCGACCCACGCGGGGAGTCCGCCGATGAAGTCGTGCTCCTTGAACCACCAGAACGGCCGCGGCAGGTGCGCGTGCCACCAGACGACGGGGCCCAGCGTGGTGGCCCAGATGACGGCTTCGTCGAATCGCACGGTGCGCTCGTCGTCCTTCGCGCGGCGGCCGTAGAGCACCATCCACCCCGACTGCTGGCGAATGAAGTGCCACACCGCGACGTACGCGAGACAGCGCCAGAAGAACGCGGGCGAGATGGAGTGCGCGACGACCGAGAGGCCGAAGGCGAGCAACGGCGCTCCGGCGGCGACGAGCGGGCGGCGCTGCACCTCGGCCTTGTCGAGGTACACCCGGTAGAGCGTGGCCCACACGTGCGAGACGTCGATGGCCAGCACGAAGACGAGCCACGCCCACAACGGCGCGTCACCCAGGACCCCGAGCGCACGGCCGAGCAGCACGACGCACGACGACAGCAATGCGCTGCCGAAGAAGAGCGCCGTGTCGACCGGGCCTGAGAACAACCACCGCTGCGCCATCGCGGCTGCACGGTGGGGCAGGGCGACGCATTACTCAACAGCGAAACGACGCCCGAAGCCCCGTCATGGGCAGCGTCCGTTTCCGGCCTGGCAGGCCGCAGCGCCGTTGCAGAAGCGGCCGAGACAACAGAGCTGGCCCGAGCCTCCACACGCTTCGCATTGGTTGTTGTTTCCGCACGCCGCTCCGGCCCCGCAGAAGTCACCGCCCCGCCCGTTGCAGCAGCGCTGGCCGACGCCACCACACGCCACGCACTGGCCGCCGACGTCGACGGTGAAGGGCGCCGTGCACGCGACGTCACCCGCGCACGCAGGCTGGCCAGGGCGACCGCAGGCGCCGTTCTGACAGCCACCGTTCGCGCAGACGCCGGTCTGCCCGCTGCACATCATTCCCGAGGCGATGCAGCGGTTGGTGTTGTTGTCGCAGCAGCCGCCCGCGCCGCAGGCGTTCCCCGGGCAGCACGGTTGCCCTGGCCCACCGCACATGGAGCAGGTGTTCTGCCCGCACGCGAGGCCCGAGCCCGTGCAGAAGTCGGCCTGGTTGCCACCGCCGTTGCAGCACTGCTGGCCCGAGCCACCACACGTCGAGCACCCGCCGTTCATGCACTGGCCGAGCAGCGGGCCACACGTCGTTCCGCTCGCGACGCAGGTGGTGCCCGCGCAGCAGCCGCCGCCAGAGCAGGTCGAGTTCGCGCAGCACGGCTGACCTGGCCCGCCGCACGCCACGAAGGCGCCGCCGAGGCAGAGCGCGCCGGTGCTGCCGGTGGCTCCCGCAGGCACGCAGGTGCCGTTGTCGTTGCACGCGCCACCCACGCAGGTGGTGCCGCCACAGGCCGGCTGCAAGGGGCCTCCGCAAGGCGCGCAGGTGCCCGCGGTGCACGCGAGCGTCGCCCGGTTGCACATCGAGCCCGCGCAGCACGGCTGGCCTGCGCCTCCACAACCACCGCACTGGCCCGAGGGCTGGCACAGGTCGCCGCGCGCGCACTGCTGGCCGGTGGCGATGCACGCGTTGGTTCCGCCGACGTCACAGCAGCCGCTCGCGCACGTGGCGCCAGCACAGCATTGCTGGCCCGGCGCTCCGCACTGTTGGCACTGCCCGCCACGACAGGTCGTGTTCGCTCCGCACACGTCGCCCGCGCAGCACGCCTGGCCCGGGCCGCCGCACGGAGCGCACGAGCCACCGGAGCACACCGTGCCTGCGGCGGTGCAGGTGGCGTTGGCGCAGCACGGTTGATTGGCGCCCCCGCACGCCGCGCAGTTCGTTCCACCCGCTGTGCAGACCACGCCACCGGCCGTGCAGGTGCCTCCAGGGCAGCACGTCTGGCTCAACCCGCCGCACTGACCGCAGCTGCCGTTGGCGCAGGTTCCTCCGAGCGTTGGGCAGCTGGCGCCCGGCGTGACGCAGGCATTGCCGACGCAACAGCCGCCCGCGTTGCACGACTGGGCCGCGCAGCACGTCTCTCCCGCACCCCCGCACGGTGCGCAGAGGCCGGCAGCGCCCTGCCCACTGCAGATCAGGTTCGCGCCACTGCATTGACGGCCGGGGCAACACGCCTGCCCCGCACCGCCACACGGAGTACAGAGGTTGTTGCGACAGGCTGCGTTCGCTCCATTGCAGACGTTGCCGGCGCAGCAGGCCTGGCCGGTTGCACCACACGCCACCACACCGCCCGCCGCCCCGCCGCCCGCGATGAAGCCGCCTCCGGTGTCGCCACCTGCCGTTGCGTCGCCGCCCGCCGAAGCGCCGCCGGCCGTCGAGCCGTCTCCGCCAGCGGTGCTGCCATCGGGCGTCGTCGGGTCGACCACGACGTTATTGCAAGTACAGGCAGACCAGAGGAAGGCGCAGAGCACGGGAAGAAAGAGGTGGCGCATGGGGGTGGGGGTTCCTTGGGAGGGCGCACCTGGCGGCGCGCGGTCGGCCACAGGGTTCGACCCGGCTCCTCGGTTGTTGGCCACGACGGGGCGTTCTGTGGCCGCCAGGGGGTCGTGGAGGTCTCGTCAGTGAACGAGGGAATGAAAGACCCCGGTGGGCACATCGACGCCGCCCGACGCGGTGAAGAGTCGGCGTATCGAGCGCTCTACGAGCGTTTTCGACCGGGGGTCGTTCGTCTGCTCGAGGCGTTTGCGGCGCTCGACTTCGACGAGCGAGAGGACATCGTGCAGGACACCTTCACCCGCGCCTTCAAGTCTCTTGGGACGCTGAGCACGCCGGCGTCGTTCGAGGCGTGGCTGTACGCCATTGCCCGCAACCGCGCGAAGACCGCGCTGAGCAAACGCTCGACGGAGGACCGCACCATGGCCGAGTACTCGGGTGAGGCGCTCGACGCGGTGCCGCCGTTTCCCGACTCGCTCGCCCTCGAGGTCGACATCGCCGTCGTTCGCGACCTCATCGAGCGGCTCCCCGAGGGGCCCGAGAAAGAGACGGTGCGGCTCTTCTACGTCGATGGCCAGTTGTCGGCGCGGGAGATCGCCGAGAAGCTGGGCGTGGGCAAGAGCGCCATCACCATGCGGCTCGAGCGGTTCCGCGCGCGCGTGAAACGAGAACTCACCCTTCGCGTCCTCGCGGGGAAGGTCTGACATGCACCTCGACGAAGCCACCTGGCAGCGCCTCTGGAGCGACCCCGCCTCGGCCCGCTCGATGCTCGACCACCTCAAAGAGGGCTGTGACGTCTGCGACGCGTTCATCGCGAGCCGGCCCGAGCTCGACGGTGAGGTCGACCGCCTGCTGCTGGGCCTCTCGCCGAGGTCGGCGCCGCTCGACGAGCTGGGCTGGCGACGGCTGCGGGCGAAGGTGCTCAAAGCGCCGAAGTCGTCACCCGTCGCGTGGCTCGCGCTCGCTGCAGGCCTGGCCGTGCTCGCCAGTGGAACGCTGCTCGCGGTGCGCGGCGCCCACCAGCAGACCGCTCCGGGACTCAAGGGTGACGGCCGCGACTACATGCCGGTGATCGCGGCTCGGCAGACCGACTCGGGCGCCTTCGAGCAGCTGCCCGAATCAGGCCGTGTGCCGAAAGGGTCGACCCTGGCGTTCCGGGTCACCTCGCCCGTCGACGGGCCCGCGCGGGTGTTCCTGCAACGCGGCAAGGAGCTGCCTGAAGAGCTGGCGCAGCTGCGCGTGAAGCACGGCTCCAACCAGCTCGAGCAGGAGTCGGGGCTGTTCGGCGTCAACCTCGAAGACGAGCAGGGCGCGGTCACGGTCTGGGTGATTGCGCATGACGTGCCCTTCGATGCCGCTCAGGCGTTGGAAGCGATAGCCTCATCGTCGTCGCCCTTGTCGGTCGGGCGCGTCGAGGTGCTGGTCGATCCGTGACTCGTCTGCTCATCACCACCGTGTGTCTCGCGCTCTCGTGCGCGCACACGTCGCTCGAAAAGGGCGGCGCGGTGGTGGTGTCGCTCAAGAAGGGGCAGGCCGACTCGGCCTTCGAGGCGCGGCGGTTCGCGCTGGTGGTCGGCATCTCGCGCGCGGCCGATGAGCGCTGGCGTGCCCTGCAGTTCGCCTCGAAGGACGTGGAGGACGTCGCGCGGGTGCTCCGCGATCCACTCGGGGGGCGGTACCAGTCGGTCACCACGCTGTTGACCGAGGCGCAGACGACGAAGGCCGCGCTGCTCGACGCGGTGCACGCGCTGGCCGCGCAGGCGACCCGCCCCGACGACATCGTGGTGCTCTACGTCTCGGCCCACGGAACGCTCGCGCGTGACGGCCGCGGCGAGCTCTCGCGGTACCTCGTCACCAGCGATGCCGACTTCACCCACCCTGCGCAGACCGCGCTGTCGATCGCCGAGCTGCAGCAGGCCTTCGGCACCGTGCCCTCGAAGCGTCGCGTGCTGGTGCTGGCCACCTGTCACTCGGGCGGCGGCAAGTCGCTGCTCACCGAAGACGTGTCGAGAGAGCTCGCGTCGCTCAAGGGCCCGGTGCGGCCGCTCGAAGAGTCGTCACGCGCCGCCATGGTGCTCTCGGCGAGCGACTTTGGCGAGCCGGCGCGCGAAGACGAAGGGCTTCAGAACGACGTCTACACGCACTTCCTCGTCGAGGCGCTCTCGGGCCTGGGCGATCGCAACGGCGACGGCGCCGTGACGGCGACCGAGGCGCACGACTGGGCGCGCAGAAAGACGTGGGCCTTCTCGAACGGCCGCCAGCGCCCGTCGGCCGAGATCATCGAGGTCGGCGCCGATCCCATCATCCTCTCGGGTGCCATCAGCCGCGAAGGCAAGCCCGAGCTGTTCTCGTACGCCCAGCGGCTCGACGGGTTCGCGCTGAAGGTCGACGGCGAAGAGCGCACCGAGCTGCCTGGCGGAGCTGCGGTCGCTGCGGGCCGCCACGTCGTCGAGCTGACGAAGGGGCCCGACCTGCTGGTGCGGGAAGAGGTGGCGCTCGAGGTGGGGCAGCGGCTCGACGTGCAGGAGCTGGTCGATCGCGCCGAGCCCAACGTCGCCCTCTCGCTGCTGGCGGGTGGCTTTGCGTTCGTCGACCAGAAGAGCCGCGACGAGGTCATGCCCGGCGGGGCGAACGTGGGCGCCTCGCTTCGGTTCGACCGCGTCTTCGGCTCCCGCTTCGCCGTCGAGCTCGACGGCAGCGGCTTTGGTGGGGCCTCGGCGCTTCAGCTGGGTGGAGGTGCGCCGGTTCCCTTCACGTGGGTGAGCGGGCAAGGCGGTCTTTCGCTCGCGTGGACGTGGCGTTGGCGTGCGCTCTCGTTCTGGGCCGGCCCCCGTGTGGCCGGACTCTGGGTTCAGCGGTCATTCTCTTTGCCGGCCTATTCCGGGCAGCAGACTGCGTTCTCGCTGATGCCGGGCGCGTGGTTGGGTGGCGCCGTGACGTTCGGGTCCCGTTGGGAGTTCTCCTTGAACCTGCAGCCGATGCTCACCGTGTTGACCGTCGACGGCGCGATGCGCCCGATGGGCTACGTCGGTGGCTGGGCTGCCGCGGGGTACAAGTTCTGATGCGCGCGCTCCTCGCCAGCGTCGCGGTGATGGTGTTCGGGGCCTGCGGCGGCCTCGACAACGCTCCGCTGCGGCTCGGCGTCGTGCGCGGCGTGGTGATGAACCCCACCCTCGACTCGCTCGTCATCGTCGAGCAGCTGCCCGAGCTGAACGCGAAGCCCGCCACCGATGGGCGCTTCGAGATCGCGGGAGTGCCCCAGGGCCAGATCTCGCTGCTCGTGCTGGCCTCGGGCACCAACGCCGAGCGCCTCACCGTGAACGTGCAGGGTGGCGCGGTCTCCGAGGTGGGAACCGTGGCGCCGAAGGCTGGCGCCCGGCTGACCGTGCACGTGCACGTGCCCTCGAACCAGAGCCGCGCGAACGCCGTCGTCACCGTCGCGGGCGTCGTGATTCAGAAGAAGCTCGACCGTGAAGGCGAGGTCGAGTTCGCGCTGCCGAGCGGGTGTTACCCCGTCAACGTCGCCATTCGGGGCCTCGGCGCAGTCGAGAAGCAGGTCTGTGTCGAGGCGCCGAAGTACCGCGAGGTCGACTTCGAGCTGCTGCCGCCCGATGGCAGCCCTGGCCGTGAAGGGTGCACCGTCAGCGGCTGTGAGAGCGGCTACGTGTGCCGCTCCAACGGCAGCTGCGGATGACTCAGCTCGGGTCGACGAAGCTCATGCCGTTGTCGCACTCTGCCTGGGCCGACTCCTTCGTCTTGTACTTGTCGCTCTTGTAATACCAGTTCGTCTGCAGCGAGCCGTCGGCGGCGCGCACCTGACAGCCACCCCACATGTCCGTCGTCGAGCAGGTCTGATTCTGGGCGAAGGTGCCGCCTTCACCGGTGGCGCCGAGCGTCTTGCAGAGGCTCTCCTGCACCGTCCACACGGGCTGCAGGTTGTTGCGCCAGTCGGTGCACTGCGGCGTCATCGGCCGCATGTCACAGCGCGCGCTCCGGCCACCCAGCACGCCACACGACGACGTCACCACCAGCAACCCCACGAGCCCCGCGAGCTTCATTCGTGCACTCCACCGTGAAGAGGAGCCTGCATCGTGCCGGGCTCCGATTCCTGCTGCAACGGATGATTCCATTCGAGGTGAATCGCGTCGGCGCCCCGCACCGGGGCAGTATCGTCTGCGCCCCATGAAAACCCTGCTCGCCGCGCTCGCCCTCGTCTTCGCGTTGCCCGCCTTCGCTGACGTGTCTCCCGAAGAGGTGGCGAACATTCAGACCGAGCAGGCGAAGGCGACGCAGGCCATCGACGACAAGTACGCGGCGAAGGGCAAGCTCTCGGCGGCCGACCTGCGCGCGATGTCGAAAGAGAAGGCCGCGGCGGAGCGCTCGGTGCTCGATGCGCACGGGGTGAAGGCCGGCGAGTGGGTGAAGGCCTCGGCGAAGATGAGCGCTGACGACCGCGCGAAGGTCGAGGCGACGAAGAAAGCGCTGACCGCGAAAGACGAGGCCGCGAAGAAGGGCGCCGAGAAGGGCTCGAAAGAGGTCGTCATCGAGAAGAGCGAGGTGAACGAAGCGGCCGAGATGGACAAGAAGATGGGCCTGGGCGCCGGGAAGCGCTGACTCCGGCAGGCTTTGCGCGCCCGCCCCGGCGCAACCGGGCGCGAGGCCGAAGCGGCACACGTGATGCTGACGGTGGGCGATCATGCCCACGCTCTTCGCGATGCTCGTCGCTGTCGTGGTGACGCAGGTCACGCCTTCGCTCGAGACGAGCGGGCCACCCGTTCAGAAGGGGGCGCTCGAGTACGTGCCGCTCGCGACGGGCGGCGTGGCCGTCGTCGATGCCAGCGCGCCCGACAAGAAGGTGCTGGCGACGATTCTCGAAGGCCACTTCGTCACGCGGCTCATCGTCGACGGCGATCGCCTCATCGCGCTCGAGACGAAGGAGGAGGCGCTGGTGTTGTCGCTCGACGACCCACGGCTGCCGCGCGTCGTGCGCGGTGGTGCGGCGCCCTCGCAGCCGGTCGCGAAGGCGGTGGAGTCGGTCTCGCCCGCGGCTCCAGGCCCCGTGGGCACCGTCGTCGACGTCGTCGGCGGGCGCGTCATCTTCGAGGGCGGCCTCGAGAAGGGCTTTCGCAAGGGGCTGCACGTGCGCGTGTCGTCGCAGCGCAGGGTGCCCAAGCCCGATCTGCTCACCGGCGCGATGGTGGAGGTGCCGAGCGGAGAAGTGACGGCGGTGCTGGCCATCGAACAGTCCGACGCGCAGCGCGGCATGGCCGTGCTGGGCCGTGGCGACGTGGCCGAGAAGGGCGACCTCGTCGAGGTGACGACCGAGCCGCTGAGCGAGCGCCTCTTCTTCCCCCGCCGTGCGCCGTTCGAGTGGCGCTTCGGCTTCGTGGTGCGGCCCTTCCTCGGGCTCGACGGCACGACGAAGCCGGTGGGCCTGCTGCTCGACGGCTACGTCGCCTGGTACCCCTCGAGCCTGCCGCTCAGCGTGACGGTCATGGCGGCGCCGTTCGGGTTCGTCATCAACGGCAAGGAGCCGCACTACCCGGGCACCTTCTTCGTCATGGGCGGCTACTCCACCGACTTCTTCGAGATCGGCCTGGGCGCGGGCGCGCTCACCGGCAACACCGGGCCGTGCTTCATGGCTGGGCCGGGCGCCGAGGCGGAGTGCGAGGTGAACACCGGCTTCACCATCAACCAGCACCTGCGGCTCGGGGCGCTCGACGGCTTTCACCTCGCGTGGAACTCGTCGATCTTCTCGCGGCCCACGCAGTTCGTCTTCGGGGTCGGGCGCGGTGAGGTCTCGGTGCCGCTCACCAGCCGGCTCGGCCTCTTCGCGGGCGGCGGCGGCGGTGAGAACGGCTGGGCGATGGGTGAGCTTGGCGTGCGTACGGCGCTCGGTGGTGCAGGCGCGCCGGGCACCATCGTGCTGCGGGCGAGCCTCGGCTACTCGGCCCTCTTCGACGGGCCATCACGCGAGTTCCTCGGCGGGCCCGCGGTCGCCTTCGGCATGGAGTGGCGGCAGTGACGTTCAGCCCGCGTCGGGCGGGGGCGCCTTCGGTGGCCCCGACACGTCGACGTTCACCAGGTCAGACTGCTCGAGCCGCTTCGCGAGCTCGGCCACCTTCGAGTCGTCGATGTCGAGCAGCACGGCCAGCGCCTTCGTCGTGCGCAGCTTGAGCGTCTCGTCTCCGAGCGCCTTCGCCGCGAGGTAGAGCGACACGTGCACCTCGGGGTCGAATGGGTTGACCGCGAGCGCGTCGAGCGAGGCCGACTTCACCACGTCGAACTTGCGGGCCTTGAGCGCGATGCGGGCGAGGTGGGTGTTGGTGGCGGCGCTGCCCGGGTGCATGACGAGGCTGGCGCGCAGCACCTTCTCGGCGAGGTCGAACTGCCCGAGCTCGAGCAGCGTCAGCGCGTACTTGTTGCTGACCGACTCGTAGCGGTCTTTCACCACGGCGTAGGCGCGCTCGTAGTGCTCGGCCGCAGCCGCCATGCGTTTGCGCTCGCGCATCAGCTCACCCAGGTGGGCGGCTTTGCGGGCGGGCGTCTCGGCCACCTCGGCGAAGTCGCCGAACGAGACGTCGCGCGCCTTCTTCTTCGGCTCGGCTTTGACGTCGGGGCCCGCCTCGACGAGCTGTTTCTTCTCGTGCACCGACTGCGGAATGAGCTCGGCGGGGAAGGGCTGCTTCTTGAGGTGCGCCATCCACGCGCGCTCGAACTCGGGCCACTTCTTCTTCGTCACCGCCTCGACGGCCAGCTTGTCTCCAGGACCCTTGGCCATCTCGGACAGCATGCGGTCGAGCGCCTTCGGCCCCGCCTCGGTGTCGATGAGGTGAATGGCGAAGAAGACCTCGGCGAAGGCGGTGGCCGCGTCTTCGGCGGTGGGCAGGAGCGCCATCGACGGGTGCATCTTCTCGAAGGGCACGAGCGTGTTGTTGCGCACGCGGGAGCCCAGCAGCGCCAGCGTCGACGGCGTCATCGCGCCACCGGCCGGCCCGCGCCACCGCGACTCGAGGTACTTCGCGAGGCCTTCGTGCATCCAGATGGGCACGGTGTTGCGGCTCTTCTGTGAGACGACGAGGTGCACGTACTCGTGGGCGAGCGTGTCCATCCAGTCGTAGCCGCGCAGCACCGCGAGGGGCGACGTCACCATCAGCTTGTTGAACTTGCAGATGGCGATGGTGCCGGTCGTTTTGATGGCCTCTTTCGTCAGCGTCGACACCTTCGAGAGCTCGCCGGCGTTGCTGACGATCTCGACGCGCACCTTGCCCTTCGGCGCGAAGCCGAGGTCGTTCGCCAGCGCGGCGTGAATGCCCTCGAGGGCCTCGAGCGCCCACGGCACGAGCACGGCGTCTTTGCCCTTCGGGTACAGGAAGATGAAGTGTTCGCTCTCGGCGCGCTCGTGGCCTTTGACGATGTCTCGCGTGTCGGTGACGAGGCGCAGCCAGCTGCCGGGTTTGTCGCGCACGCCCGAGGCCTTGAGCTCGGTGACGGCGGTCTCGTAGTCACCGTCTTCGAAGGCGACGCGGCCCTTGAAGTAGCGCAGCGGCTCGACGTCGGCAGGCGCCAGCTTCTCGAGCTCGGCGAGCTCGGCCTTCGCGCCGGTGAGGTCCCAGTCTTCGAGGTACTGGTCGATGTTCTGAATGCGGGCCTTGGCCTCGCCCTTCACCTGCTGCAGCGGAGGGTCGTCGGTGAGGTCGACCTGCGCGAGGGCCGCGGCCGAGAGCAAGATGCAGAAGGCAGAGAAGAGGCGCGTCACTTCACGAGCTCCTCGTAGTACTTCTTGTTCTGCTCCTTGTAGCGGTCGGGCGCGCCCTGCTTCATCGCGTCCATCACGTCTTTGCGGAACTCGCGCGGGTTCGCGTTCGGGTCTTCGTCGGGGATCTCGACCTTCGCGTTCTTCGAGCCGCCGCGGCCGCCACCCCGTTTGCGCATCGGCATTGGCAGGCCCTTGCCCGTGCCGCCGCCCTTCTGCTGCTGGCCCTGCTCCAGGCCCTGCTGCAGGCTCTGCATCGCCTGGAGCGCGCTCTGCTGGTCGCCGTGGCCCTTGCCGGGGTCTTTGCCCTGCAGGCGCTCGCCGGCCGACTGCATGCGCTGGCCGGCTTGATCCATCTGGGCGCGCGCTTCGTCGTCGAAGATGGGCGCCTTCTCGCCGAGCTGCTGCATCTGTTGTTTGAGCTGTTGGCCCTTCTCGCCGAGCTTCTGCTGCTGCTTCGCGAGGTCTTTGAGCTGCTGCTGTTCGGTCTGGTCGAGCGACTGCGAGGCGGGTGGAAAGAGTGACTCGAGCTGCTGGGCGATCTCCTGCGCCTTGCGCTCGTCGCGGGCGGCCTTCTCGGCGGCTTTGCGTGACTCCTTCGCCACGCTCTCGGGGTTCTGGAACATGCGGTCGCGCTCGGCCTGGTCCTGCGCGGCCTGGGCGAGGTCACGCGCGTGCTCGGTGAGATCGCGGCTCGACTCGGTGGCGAGATCGAAGTCGTTCGACTCGAGGGCCTGCTTCGTGTTGCGAATCGACTGGAGCGCCTTCTGCTGCTTCTCCTCCATGCGCATGCCGTATCGGTCGGGAGCCATCGCTTCGTACGAGCGCTCGAGCTCGTCGAGCTTCTGGCCCAGCTCCTTCTTGAGCTGCTCGCCCTGCTTCGCGATGCGCTCCTTCGCGGCCTGGCGGGCCTTGTCCTTGAGGCGCTTCGTCTGGTCGGCCACCTTCTGCTGCTCGTCGATGGTCGCTTTGAGCTCGTCGGTGAACTTCTCGAAGTCGCGCGAGAGCTCGGGGTCGGCGTTCTCGTCGGCGGCCTCGGCGCCGGCTTCGAGGTTCTCGAGCATTTCGTCGAGCTTCATCGAGAGCTCCTGCATCTTCTTGAGCGCCTCGTCGCTCTTGCCCTCGCGCACGAGCCGTTCGATCTCCTCGAGCGGGTTCGACAGGTTCTGCTCCTCCTGCATGCGCTGCAGCGCCTCCTGATTCATGAAGTCGTCGCGAATGCCGCGCGCGAGCTCCGACATGCGCTGCTGCAGCTCCTGCATGCGGGCCTTGAGCTGCTCCATCTGCTCGAGCAGCGCCTGCTGCACGTTGGGGTCGTTCGTCTTCTGGAACTCTTCGACGAGGCGGGTCAGCTCGCGGCGATCTTCCTTCAGCTGGCGGGCGAGCTCACGAATGGCGTCGAGGCGCGCGCGGTCGAGCAGGGCCTCGAGGTAGAGCACGTTCTTCTCGCTGTTGGTGACGTCGGTGTTGAGGTGCGAGGTGAGCGCGAAGGCCATCGTCGTGTCGTAGGTGCCGCCGGCGTTGCGGGTGGCGATGTCAGCGTTGCGCTTCAAGTACGCGCGGCGCTGGCTGATGAAGCGGGCGTCGGTCTCGAGCTCGTTGCCGATGATGGTGAGCGCCGCGACGAGCTCGGGCATCGGCTCGCGCTCCTCCTGCAGCGAGTCGGCGAGCTCGGCGAAGCCCTTGGCGAGCAACGAGGCGCGTTCGTCGATGGCGGCGCCGGGCGCGATGGCCTGCGGCGTGATGCCAGGTTTGCGGTCGGGCGCCTCCTGCCGGTCGGCGAGGTGGGTGACGAGCCGCTCCCAGAGCACCTCGGCGCGGCGGAGCGCGTCGCGGCGATGCTCGGCCGCCGAGTACAGCTTGAGCACCTGCGTCTTGCTGACGCCCTTCTGTGCGCCCTTCACCGTGTTCCCGTCGCGGGCCTCGATGAAGTAGCGAACCTCGCCGCCGGGTTTGAGGTTGAGCGAGGCGACGTCCCACGCGTACTTGCCGCGGGAGGCGCGCGCTTCGTCGACGCCGAGGTTCACGCGTTTCTCGACGCCGCCGACGGGTTTGTAGACGAGGTCGACCCCCGCCAGCCCGAAGTCGTCGCTCGCTTCGTATTGCAGGGTGACGCTGGTGGCCCTGGCATCGAGCTCGACGACGTCGAGCGGGGCGAGCAGGCGGGCCTGCGGCGCGGCGTCGGCTTCGAGCTGAATCGGCAGGTCGGGGCCTTCTGCTTCGACGTCTTTTCCGTCGACGAAGGCCACGTGGTACTGGCCCGTCGCCTCGAGCACGAACGAGCCCGAGAGATCGCGACCGGTCACCTTCAACGGCACCTGGTCGCCGTTGACGATCAGCACGGCTTCGTCGACGTCGCGATCGGCGCGCGTCTTGATCGAGACCTCGGTGCCTGCAGGGCCCGAGAGCTCGCCCGTGGTGCCCTGAACCGTGCGCGTCTCGAGGCCGGTGTACTCGGGGTAGCGGTAGGTGATCGAGAAGTCGCCCGTGATGGGCTCGCGGCGGTTGATGGCATTGACCTCGGCAGACGCGAAGGCCTTCACCACGCCCGAGACGACGTACTCGGCGACCATGCCGAGGGTGATGGCGCCGGCGAGCAGGGTCCCGCTGAGCGTCCACGTGGCAGCGCGCACCGGGCGCGGGTCGAGCAGCGTCGAGAGGCGGCGTTTGCTGGCGCGGGCGTCGACGTCGCGGAGGAAGGCCTGCGCGAGCTCTGGCGAGAAGTCGTCGCGTCGGCCCATGGCGCGCGAGAGCTCGACGGCGGCGAGCAGATCGAGTGACAGCTCGGGCGCGCGTTCGGCGAGCAGACGGGCGGTGCGCTCTTCGTCTCCGACGCGGCGACGCACGAGGTAGACGCCGAAGAAGAGCAGGAAGCCGAGCGTGGTGAGGGGCGCCAGCACGATGAGCCACTGGCCGAGCACGGGCCTGGCGTTGGCGGTCAGCGCTCCCGCAAAGAAGAGAATGAGGAACGAGGCGATGCCGTAGAGCAGCCCTTGCGTCCACCAGGCGCGCGCCTGCGCTTCACGGACCTCGGCGATGAGCTTGAGGCCGCGCCCTTCGAGGGGTGGGGTGACGGGCGCCGGTGGCGGCGGGGCGGGGGGCTCGACTGGGACGGACGGCTCGAACACGCGAAGGTCGTTGTAGCAGCCCGGGCCGGGAAGGTGCGGGTCGTGCTGACTGGACGGATGGGCGAGTCGTTCGGTTCCCGCCTCAGCGCTTCGCGACCTTCGGGGCAGCCCTGAAGCTGATGCCCTGACGCTTCATCGCCGCTGACAGTACGGCGAGCCCCTTCGGCCCGAGGCCGTGCAGCTTCGCGAGGTCGGCGGCTCGCCAGCCGGCGAGGTCACGCAGGCTGCGAATGCCCGCGGCCTCGAGCGCTCGAAGTGACGGTGCCGACAGGCCCGCCGGGAAGCTGCGCTGTGTCGCCTTCACCATGCGGGCCCTCTTCTCTGGTTCAGACACCGAGCAGCTCGACGCGCCGCTTCGCCTCGACGAAGGCCGACGACCACGGCTCGACGAACGCCGTCGGGCCCGTGAGCACCGCCTGCCACGCGGCGATCTCCCTCGTCACTTCTGCGACGAGCCCCTTCTTCTGCTCGTCTTTCAGCAACGCCGCTCTCGCTTCTTCCCGCAGCGCCACCTGTGCGGCGACCCACGCGCGCAGCACCTCGACGTTCTCGACCCGCAGCCGGTTCACCTCGGCCGTCAGCTTCGCGACCACTTCGGCCTTCGCCTTCTCCGAAGTCAGGCCCAGGTCGCGGTACCGCTTCTGCTCGTCGTGATCGCCGCCGCCCCAGCGCTCGTGGCTGTCTGCCAGCATCAGGTCCTGATTGAGCCGCGCGAGCTGCTGCAGCAACACCTCGAGCGCGGTCACCTGCGGGTCGGCCATGGGCCCATTCTGGGCGAAGCACACGTCGATGGCACCCCCTGGAATCGTGCGCTAGATCCTCGGCCCCATGGCTGACGACGTGAACGCAATCGTCGACGAGATCACCGATCGGGTCCGTCGCCGTCTCGAGGCACTCCGCGCTGGAACCGAAGAGCCCTGCACGACCTCTGCTCCGAAGACCGTCGGCTCGGCCGAAGAGTGTGCGCCCTCGTGCTCCGCGTGCCCCAACCACGACTCCTGCGGCACCTCGCTCTCGGTTCGCCGTGGCGACTCGGCGCGGGTCACGCCCGACAAGCTGCGCACCAGCGCCGACATCGCGCCGTACATCGACCACACGCTGCTCAAGCCCGAGGCCACCGCGGCCGAGGTCGTGAAGCTCTGTGACGAGGCCCGCAAGTACGGCTTCGCCACCGTCTGCGTGAACGCCATCAACGTCGGCACCGCCGCGCGCGCGCTCGCCGGCTCGAGCGTCAAGCCCATCGCCGTCGTCGGGTTCCCGCTCGGCGCGATGACGGCTTCGGCCAAGGCCTTCGAGACCCGCGAGGCGGTTCGCTGCGGCGCGAAGGAGATCGACATGGTCATCAACATCGGCGCGCTCAAGTCGAAGGACTACGCGCTGGTGCTGCACGACATTCAGATGGTCGTGAACGCGTCGAAGCCCGTGCCGGTGAAGGTGATTCTCGAGACCTCTCAGCTCACCGACGAAGAGAAGATCATCGGCAGCTCGCTCTCGAAGGCCGCTGGCGCTGCGTTCGTGAAGACCTCGACCGGCTTCGCCAAGGGTGGCGCCACCGCCGAAGACGTCGCGCTCATGCGGCGCATCGTCGGAGACGACGTCGGCGTGAAGGCCTCGGGCGGCGTGCGCTCGACGGAAGACGCGATGAAGATGTTCGCGGCGGGCGCCAACCGCATCGGCGCCTCGGCCAGCATTGCCATCGTCACCGGGGCGAAGTCGGACTCGAAGTACTGAGCGTCAGGGCGTCGAAGGCTCCGACGGCTCCTTGCGGCCGTCTTCGAGCTTGAGCACGAACGTCTTCTTCTCGCCCGCCTTCACGGCGACCTCTTCTTCGTGGGCGTCGCCCTTGAACGACACGCGCACCACGTGAACGCCCGGCTTCACCTTCACGGTGAACGGCGTCTCTCCGCTGTTGCCCAGCTTCTTGCCGTCGAGCTTCACCTCGACGCCTGCGGGCTGAATGTCGAGCACGAGCTGCGTGGGACCAGCGGCGAGGAGCAGCTGAAGGGCGATCGCGAACATGCCGGCGAGTGTACCGCTCAGGGAGGCAGGCTGCGCGAGATGATGCCGCGGTTCGTCTTCACGAGGAGGCGTGTCGGGGTGCCCCAGAGGTCGAACGGCAGCTGATCGGCGCGCGTGTCGAAGACCCAGCCCGGCAGCGCCGACGTGCCGACGCCACCATCGGGCGCCGCCGGCCACTCGAGTGAGAACGTCGTCGCGCGTGGGGTGTAGTGGGCGCCGTTGAACAGCGCGCGCCCATCGGAGGTGCGCAGCCAGAAAGGCCGGCCAGCAGGGCTCACCCAGAGGTTCGAGACGAGGTCGAACTGGCGCTGGCGCGGGGAGGTGAACTGGGCGTTGAAGGGGCCGCAGCCCGAGCCCGGCCCCGCGCAGGCGAGCCGGGTCGAGAGCACCAGCGCGCCGTCGCTCTTCTGCTGGAGCAACACGAACGTTCCGCCGTCGGGCACGCCCCAGAGCGCCGCGCGGTGATCGGCCGGGGCCTGGTTCAGGAGCGACTGGTTGAGCCCGTCACCGTCGAGCATGCGAACCAGGTCGGCGCTGTTGGGCCCGGGCGCGAACAGGCGCTCGTTGCCGAGACCGAACACCTGCCCCGTGCCGCTGAGGAACGGAGCGGTCGAGGCCTGTCTGGCCATCTCGTTGACGACGGCGAGCGCCCCGCCTCCCACGGCATAGATGTGCTGATCGGTCGCCCACAGCCCTCTCCAGGTTGGAGGCAGCACCATGCCCGCGTCGTTCGTCCACGAGGCCTGCGCGATGCCGATGCCCGCTTTCACGCCGCCGTCTTGAAACCGGGAGAAGCCGTAGGGGCTCGCGACGGTCAGCCCGCCTGACTCGTCGACCCAGCACTGGTCGAGGCTGTTGCGCCAGCCCGCGTCGCTGCGTCGCGCATCGGGCAGCGCCGACCACTGGCCCGGGGCGCCGCTCTGCCCGACCGCTTTGAAGGCCCACGAATCGTCGAGGCGAATGAGGTCGTCAGGCCGAAAGAAGGTCGGCTCGGCCGAGGTGGCGGAGTACGTCGCGTAGAGCAGCTCGGTGCCGGGCACGCCGCAGAGATCGGTGGGGCGCGCGGCGAAGTTCGAAGACGCGGGCACGCTCGTGGTGTCGAGGCGGAAGAGGGCCGTGGCGCCGAAGGCACCGACGGCGAGCAGGCCTTCGGGCATCGCCGCGCCTGCCAGCCAGCGTCGTTCGTGCAGGGCGGTCGGGTCGCGAACGAGCACCATTCGGCCATCGACCGGGCTCCGCGCGAAGCCGCCGTCGGTGTGAATGACCCCGAGCCCGTCGCCCAGCATCACGACCTGCTGGGTGCTGATGGGAACGGCGGCGGCGAAGCGGCCTTCGAAGATCACCTCGTCGTTGAAGGGGTACGAGCCCGCGTCGTTCGGGCCGTGCGAGAGCCCGAGGCCTCCATACTCGAAGGCCGCCCACGCCTTGCCCCCGACGCTCGCGAAGGCCGAGGTTGGCGACACGGCGTTGGCCGACTTCTCTTCGGCCCAGGTGTTGCCGAACCGTCGCAGGTGCTTCGGCGTGCCGGCTTCGGTGCACGAGAGCAGCAGCACGGGCCCGAGCTCACCGAAGGTGACGGGCCGGGGGTTCACGGTGATCAGCGTCGACTCGAGCTCCCACAACGTGCCGCCGTGCCGCAACACACGCAGGGTGCCGCTCATGTCGACGCACGCGAGGAAGACGCCCTGCGTGGTGTTCGCGAACGCGGGGCAGGGGTCGTGCCACGTCACGCCGCCGTCGTTGATCACCAGCGGTGAAGGAATGGCGAGCTGCCAGCCCATCGCCGTGCGCTCGTACACGTCGGCGAGGTTGGTGACCGCGCGCAGGCCGGTCGGCGAGGTGAAGAGCCCGACGACGGTGCCCTGCTTCGAGGGCAGGTGCCTGATGACGGTCTCGTAGCCGTCCCACTCGAAGATGACGCCGCGTTCTCCGCCCCAGGCGGCGGCGATCACGCCGCGCACGAGCGGCCGCTGCGAGCTCGCCCATGCCGCGAAGAGGTGACCGCCCTGTGGCAGCGGGTGCTCGTAGCACCAGTCGCCTTCACACAGCCGCGGCAGCTCGCAGAGGTTCGCGTTGCAGGTACGGCCGACGCTGCAGCCGCACAGACACCCGCCGACGACGGCTCCACAGGTCGAGCCCGCACACGCCTGAGCGCAGATCGGAACGCCCGCGTCGACGGCCGCGCCAGCGTCGGGGGCTCCGGCGTCATCGTCGGGCAGGCCGGCGTCGACGAAGACCCCGGCGTCTTCCGCAGCGCCACCGTCGAGCCCAGCGTCGACCGCGCCCCCGTCGACCGCGCCCGCGTCTGCCAGACCCGCGTCGCTGCGCGTGCCCGAATCGTCGCGACCGGCGTCGACCGCCACGCCTGCGTCGCTCGTCACGGGAAGGCACCACCGCCCGTCTTGCAGTTCGGTGCAGACGAGGCCGGGGCCACAGCCGCCGTCGGCGTCGCAGCGAAAGACGACCCCCTCTGGAACGCGCGCGCACGCAGCCAACAGGACGAGCAGAACGGAGAGCAAACGCATCGCCCCGACTGTGCCACGAAGTGCCTCGTTGTCCTCAGCGAGGAGCGGCGATCTTCTCTCGCTCGGGTATGAAGCCGTCATGAACACCGACACGCTGCTGAGCACCGCGCAGGCCTGGGCCGACGCCGACCCCGACGCCACGACCGCTGCAGAGGTGAAGGCCCTCGTCGCTGCGAAGAACACCGCCGAGCTCGACGACCGCTTCAGCGCCTTTCTCGAGTTTGGAACCGCAGGGCTGCGCGGCGTCATCGGCGGCGGCACCAACCGCATGAACCGCGCAGTGGTTCGCCGCACCACGCTCGGGCTCGCGCGCTACCTGAAGGCCACGGTGCCCGACGTGATGACGCGCGGGGTGATCATCGGCCGTGACGGGCGCCTCATGAGCGTCGAGTTCGCGCAAGACGCGGCGGCGGTGCTCGCAGCCGAGGGCATTCCCGCGTGGGTCTTCAAGGGCGTCGCGCCCACGCCGCTGACGGCGTTCGCGGTGAATCGGCTCAACGCCGCCGCGGGCATCATGGTGACGGCCAGCCACAACCCGCCCGAGTACAACGGCTACAAGGTGTACTGGGGCAACGGCGCGCAGATCGTGCCGCCACACGACACCGGCATCGCGAAGGCCATCGACGCAGTGGGCGCCGCGAAAGACGTCGCGTTGATGAACGAAGAAGAGGCGCGCCGCAAAGGCCTCTTCCACGACGTGAAGGACGCGGTCACGCGGGCCTACCTCGACGCGATTCTCGCGCTGCGGCCGACGCGGCAGACCGATGGGCTCTCGATCGTCTACACGGCGATGCACGGCGTCGGCGGTGCGCTGATGGTGCAGTCGCTCGCCGAGGCCGGCTTCAAGACCGTCGCGCCCGTGCCCGAGCAGCAGGAGCCGGACGGCCGCTTCCCGACGGTTCGTTTCCCCAACCCCGAAGAGAAGGGCGCGATGGATCTGTCGACCGCGCTCGCGACGAAGCTGAACGCCGACCTGGTGCTCGCCAACGACCCTGACGCCGACCGCCTCGCCGTGATGGCGCGCGACGCGAACGGCAAGCTCGTGATGTTGACGGGCAACGAGGTCGGCGTGCTGCTCGGGCACTTCCTGCTCACGCAGCAGAAGACGGCCAACCCGCTCGTCGTCACCACCATCGTCTCGTCGGCGCAGCTCAAGGCCATCGCCGCGGCGCTCGGCGCGCGGTACGCCGAGACGCTCACCGGCTTCAAGTGGATCGCGAACACCGCCATCGACGAGCTGGGCAAGGGCGTGAACTTCGTCGTCGGCTACGAAGAGGCGCTCGGTTACTCGGTCGGGCCCGTGGTGCGCGACAAAGACGGCATCGGCGCGGCGCTCGTGGTGGCCGACATGGCCGCGTGGTGCAAGGCGCGTGGGCTGTCGCTCTTCGGCTACCTCGAAGAGGTGCAGCGCGCGCACGGGCTGTTCGTCGCGAAGCAGTTCAACGCGACGCTGCCTGGAGCCTCGGGCGCTGCCGCCATCAAGTCGGTGATGGAGGCCTTCCGCGCGAAGCCGCCCGCCACCATCGGGAGCAGCCGCATCGTCGCTACCAACGACTACCGTGAGCAGTCGCGCGTCGAGGGCGGGGCGAGGAGTTCGCTCTCGCTGCCGAAGTCGAACGTCATCGCCTACGAGCTCGAGGGCGGGCACCGCGTGACGCTGCGGCCGTCGGGCACCGAGCCGAAGATCAAGTTCTACTTCGAGTGGCGCGAGACGATGGCGGCCGGTGAAGCGATGAGCGTTGCGAAGACGCGCGCGAACCAGAAGCTCGACGCCATGGAGTCGGCCTTTCTCGTGCTGGCCACCGAGCGGGGGCTGCCGCGATGACGGCGCTCGCGCTGTCGTTGTCACTGCTGCTGGCGGCCGAAGACGCGAAGCCCGCGGCGGCTCCGGCGACCGAAGGCCAGCGGTGGTCGATCGTCGGTGGGCGAACCGCCGGAGCAGGCGCCAACGTCGTCGAAGGCGGGCTTGGCTGGCCGGGCCTGTACGCGAGCTACTCGCGCGGCGTCTTGAGCAACCTCGATCTCGGCGTGCGCGTCTCGTTCAACTACGGCTTCGAAGGGCTCGTCACGCGCGTGCTGCCGGGCGCGAAGCTGCAAGGCCTGGTGAAGTTCCGCGTCACCGACTCGGGGCCGGTGTCGTTCGGGCTGACGTTCGAGCCCGGGCCGCTGTTCGCCGTCGACCGCTTCGGCAACGGCGTCGTCGGGTTCGCGATTCCCCTCGGCGCGAAGCTGGGCGTGTCGATCTCCAGTGCCATCACGCTCGGCTTCTCGTTCGACGTGCCGTTCTGGGTGCAGTTCGGCGGTGGCGGCGGCGCGAACGTGCCCCTGCTGCCGGGCCTGGGCCTCGAGTACTTCTTGAAGAGCGAGCTGGCCGCCTTCTTCAAGACGCGCATGGGCCCGACGATTCGCCCGGGTGGCCTCATCGAGCTCTCGTTCGACGCGCACCTGGGCATCGGCTACCGCTTCTGAATCGCCGCGCGCGGCCTTCGTCGTTGCGCACATGCCATCGATCGCGGGTCGTGCAGGAGTGCGAGCGCTCCTGAGTGTCGTCGTCTTGTCTGCGGTGTCTGCCCTCGCGCAGACGCCCATCTGCAACCCTGAGCGCGCGTCGCTGTTGTTCGACCAGGGTCCTGGGCAACGGCCGCGGCTGCTCAAGTGTGACGGCCAGCAGTGGTCGCCGTACGAGCTGAGCGACGTCATCGTCGATGCAGGGGTGCCCGCCTCGGTGGTGCAGAAGTCGCCCGAAGAGCTCGCGCAGTGCAAAGCCTCGTGCACCACGCAGCACGCGTATTGTCTCAAGACGCAGTGCGGCCCCATCGCCGGAGCTCCGTGCAAGCAGCGCTGCGCGAAGACGCTCGCCATCTGCACGACCGGCTGCACCCCGAAGCCGCCTGAACCGGCTCGCGCGGTGGCTCCGACTCCCGTGGTGTTGCCTACCAACGCACCACCGCCATTGCCTGAGCGCGCCGCACCAGCGCCTGCTCCGCAAGGGCCGTCGCCCCTCGAGACGTTCGGCAAGGCGCTCGACGTCGTCGACCGTGGCCTCGATGTCGTCGACGGCACGAATCAGCCAGCCGCAGCGCCCTCGTCATCAGGCGTCAACGCGTCGGCGACGTGTTGCGTGAACGGCGCGGGCTACACCTGTCCGTCAGCGGCTGCGGTCGATCGCTGCAGTGGCGCTTTCATGCGGTGTCTCATGGGCGGCAAGAGCGGCTCGACGTGCATGAAAGAGGCGCCGCCCGACCCGTCCGGCTGCCGACGAGACATGGCCGTGGGCTGCAAGTGACACGAGTCATCTGAACTTCGTGCAGTGGCGCTGAATGCAGCGCACCTCGGCGGACACCGAGGGCTCCGATGCGACTCCTGACCCTCGTGGTGGTGACGTGCGCGGTGTGGCTCACGGCGTGTCCTGCTCCGTGCGGGCCGGGCACCTGCTTCGGCTGTTGCAGCGCGACAGGTGAGTGCCTTCCCTCTCGACCGACGCAGTGCGGAGAGAACGGCGCTGCGTGCGCGGTGTGCCAGGGCGCTGAGGTCTGCGCCTCGGGCGTGTGCACGGTGCTCAATCGCGGCGGGGGGGCGGCGAGCGCTGGAGGCACGGCGAGCGCGGGAGGGCAGGGCGGCGGCAGCGCAGGCGGCGTGGTGACGGCCGGCGGCATGGGCGGCGGAACCGTCGTCACGGGTGGTGGGCGCGCGGGAGGAACGGCCGTCGGCGGCGGAGCGGCGGGCGGCTCGACGATGTGCACGCTCTCGACGGGCCTGCCGGGAACGCGCTGCTCGGGCTTGTGTACCGACGTGCAGCGCGACTCGTCGAACTGTGGCGCGTGCGGGCGGCGCTGTGGCTTCAACGAGTCGTGCGAGTCGGGCTCGTGCCAGCCCACGGCGTGCCGGCCCGGCATGTTCTGCTCGCTCGCCGATGGCGGCTTTGGCTCGTGCTGTGACGGCACCTGCAAGTCGACCTCGAGCGACCCCTCGGCGTGCGGCGGGTGCGGGCTCTCGTGCCCGACGGCGCTGTGCTCGACCGGTGGCTGCGTCACGCGATGCGGCGCCGATGCAGGCGTGTGCGGCAACGGTACGGCGTGCGTGAGCCGCTCGGGTCAACGCGCGTGCGCCATCACCACGTGCACCGCCGCGACCGAGAACGCGACCTGCAGCCTCGGCGGCGAACGTGCGGGCCGGTGTTGCGGAGGCGCATGTGTCGACCTCGACCAGTCTCCCAACTGCGGTGGCTGCGGCAACGTGTGCACCGGCTCGATGCAGTGTCTGGGCGGCTCGTGTCAGACCTCGGCGAACTGCGCGAACGCGATGGTGAGCTCGACGTGCTCCGTCGATGGCGGCACCGGCTCGTGCTGCGATGGGCAGTGCACCGCCGACGTGCGCTCGAGCGACTCGAACTGCGGCGGCTGCGGAAGAGCCTGCCCCTCTGGCGCCACCTGCGTGAACGGCAACTGCACGACCGACGCAGGCGTCACCTCCGACTGCTCGCAGACCTGCGCTCCGGGGGCGGCGTGCGTGGGCTCGCGCTGCGTGCGCACCGACTGCACCGGCGCCAACCTCGGTCAGGCGTGTGGCCCGTTCGTCTCGGGCTCGTGCTGCGGCGGGGCGGCGTGCGCTGACCTGCAGACCTCGACGCAGCACTGCGGCGCGTGTGGCCGGCCGTGCCGCGCCGGAGAGTTCTGCAGCCAGGGCGCGTGCCGCGCGATTCCCACCTGCAACCTCGGCAACGATGGCACCACGTGCCCGTTCGCAGCGGGCGTGACGGGGCTCTGCTGCAGCGGGGCGTGCATCGACAGCCGCGCGAGCGCGAGCCACTGCGGCGCCTGCAACGCGAGCTGTGCCTCGGGCGCGACGTGTTCGAACGCGCAGTGCGTTCAGCCCGATGGCGGTCAGGCGACCTGCTACGCCGGAGGTACCTCGGTTTGTCCCTCGGGTACGGCATGTCAGAACAGCAAGTGCGTCAGCCTCGCGTGCCCGGCGGGGAGCTCAGGCGGGCAGTGCGCGTTCGGCCAGGTGAGCAACGGCGCCGTCGGCAAGTGCTGCAGCGGCCGGTGCGTCGATCTCACGCAAGACCAGGCGAACTGCGGAGACTGTGCGCGGCCGTGCACGAACGGGCTCTGTCAGGCGAACGCCTTCGGCGGGGGTGGCTTCTGTCTGCCGAGCGCGCCGAGCACGAACTGCTTTCAGACGTGTCAGCAGGGCACCTTCTGCCTCAACGGAATGTGCCAGCAGACGGGGTGTGGCAACGGGCCTCCGGGCAGCGCGTGTCTCGCAGGCGGAATC
>JAEUJR010000122.1 GCA_016793585.1 Archangium sp. | reverse complement strand
GGAGCCACCAGCCGTCGCGGAGCCACCAGCCGTCGCGGAGCCACCAGCCGTCGCGGAGCCACCAGCCGTCGCGGAGCCACCAGCCGTCGCGGAGCCACCAGCTGTCGCAAGACCACCCGCAGTCGCTTCACCTCCCGCAGTCGCGGCGCCGCCCGCAGTCGCTTCACCGCCCGCAGTGCCACCAGCGGCTGCCGTGCCGCCCGCGTCTGACGATCCTCCGGCGGTCGCGGAGCCGCCAGCCGCCGCGGCTCCTCCTCCACTCGCCACGCCTCCGGCACTCGCGGTTCCGCCGCCCGATGCCGAGCCGCCAGCGCTCGAGTCGCCCCCTCCCTGACTCGAGCCTCCGCCAGTCGGCGACGTGCACTTGCCGCTCACGCAGGTGCTTCCGTTCGAACACATGCTGTCCGAGGTGCACTGATCACTCGTCGGGGAAAAGCAGCCGGCCAACGAGACAAGACCCACCCACAACGGGAGCGCGCGGGCGCGCCCCCGGTACGAACGCAGCGAAATTGTCATGGTGCGTGGGGCTTTGTGCAATCGCTGTGCACAGGTGCTCACACGGACTCAACCTCGCGGCGTTCGGGAGGAAACGTTCGATATCGACGGTTCTCGAGCGCTGCGCGACCGACTGGGCGATCGACGAGTGACACCCTGCTGGCAGCGAGCTGATCACGACCTGGGTTCGCTCCGAACGCGACCGTGGTTGCCTCCGTTCGCGAGCAACTCCCGATGACGCTTCGGCGCCCCGACCGGTCCATGACTTGCTCAACGCCGAGGCATGCGACGACTGCTGGTGCTCCTGCTCGGGGCGTGTGGAGGCGTGACAGTCACCAACCGGGATGCTGGCACCGAAGGGCCACTCTTCCTTGGCGGCCTGGGTGGTGCTGGTGGTGGAGGTTCAGCCGCAGGCGAACCAGTGGCTGGAGGCAACGCAGGCGGTGTCGCGACTGGTGGAGGTGCCAGCGGAGTCGATGCGGGTTCGCCTCGAGAGGCCAGCACGGGCTTCGAGAACCCGCGCTTCGAACTCCCCGACGCGGGCGATGCGGGCGCGATGACCTGCGCGTGGCTCGATGGCGACAACTGCTGGAAGCGCCAGGTCGACGCGCTCGTGCAGTGCGGGCTTCCCATCGGGGCCGTCGGCCAGTTCACCGCCGATGGCCGGCAGTGTGTCTTCGACGGCGGTCTGACGATGACGTTCTCTTCCGAGGTTCCCGAGGTGCGCGACGGGGGCACGTTCTGGGTGGCGGCCTTCCGGCTCTCGACGTCGACCAACGCGTCATGTTTCGAGACGGCGTACGCGCTCGGTCGAGCGAGGTTCTCTGCCGGCGCGACGCGCGTGTGGTCTCACAACACGTCGTTGTTCGCGTACGAGATCGTCTGCCCCGATCTCTCCGTCTTCGACAACGTGCCGGAGCATGGAGCCTGCCCCGACTTCGGCTTGCGCTACCTGGGCGGCCGAGTGCCGGGCCACGACCTCGCGTGCGATGCGACCGAGTGTCGCGTCACCTTCAACGGCGCGCGCGAGGGCAAACGAATCGCCGCGCGGTGTGTGCGATGACGCTCACGTCGCTTTCGGTGGCACCACCGCGTGCTGCCCGAACCGCAACGAGTCGAGCGAGAGCACGGCCTCACGCATGAAGCTGAGCAGCGCGAACACGAAGAGCCCCATCGCGATGATGAACAACACCGCGACCGCCGCGCCGAGGTTCGTCTGCGTGAGGTACCCGACGAAGGCGATGGTGATGAGCAGACAGACACTGAGCGCCGCGCCCACGCCCGAGGTGAGCGCGCGATGAATCAACCGCGCCCGATGTGACAGCGTCGCCAACTCCGTGTGCGCGCGCCGCTGCTCGACGTCACCCAGCGTCGGCAGTTGCGACTCGAGTAACCGCGCGCGATCGATGATTCGAGAGAGCCGCGTCGTCAGCACACCGAGCGTCGTGCCGATGGCCGAGAGCAGAAAGACGGGAGCCACCGCCAACTGAATCGTGTGCGTGATGTCCGAGAGCGCGTTGTCAGCCATGCGACATGGTGACCGCTCCAGCGCGAGTTCGCCGCTTTTCCGCATCGCCAGCGAGAAGTTCTTCCGAACTCAGCGAACAGCCTTCACCCAGTCTTCGATGCGATGCACGAGCCGCCTCCGCTCGGGCCCGAAGATGGGCACGAGGGGGTAGGCGTGGGGCAGATCGCTCGCTTCGTCGTGCTCGAGGTCGACGCCAGCCGCGCGCGCCTTCTCGACGAAGGCGTGAATCTCTCCGCGAAACGCCTCTTGCCCACCGCTCGCCATGAACGTGCGCGGCAGCCCCTGCAGGTCGGCGAACGTGGGCGACGCGAGCGGGTTCGTCGCATCGGCTCCTGCGAGGTACGCGCTCGCCAGCCGGCGAATCACGTCAGCCTCGAGGTAGTCGTGCGGCGCGTCGTCGACGGTCGCCGAGCTCGCGGTGAGGTCGAGCCACGGTGAGACGAGCAACAACCCGGTGAACCTCTCGCTCCGCAGCCGCTGCCACGCGCCGAGCGCCAGTGTTCCACCCGCCGAGTCTCCCGCGAGCAGCACGTCGTCGCTCTCGTGCAGCACCGACTCGAGCACCTTCGTCACGTCGTCGAGCCCGGCAGGGAAGGGCGCTTCGGGCGCGAGCCGGTAGAGCGGAAAGACGGTGCGCCGCTTCAGCGCCGTCGCGAGCGAGCGAAGAAAGTACGCGTGCGTCGCGAACGAGCCGCCATGAAAGCCGCCACCGTGCACGTAGACGAGCAGGCCGCGTGAGGCGCCATCGGGCAGCAGGAAGCGGCAGGGCACGCCCGCGACGTCGCCGTCCCACTCCTTCACCTCGGGCCACGACATCGAGCGAGACGCCGCGTCGAGCAGCGCGCGGGCCTGCTGGGGGTCTTTCGGGAGCAACCGGCTCTGCTGCTTGAGCAGCTCGACCGTTCCCTGAATTCGAAGACTCGGTGCTGCGGGTCGCGACGTCACGGGTCTGCCGTCACCACCGAGACGCCGGGCGCCAGCGCATCGGCCTTCTCCTGCGTCAGCAGCGCGTACGAGCCCTGGCTGTTGCGCAGCGTGGCGTTGAAGAGCGCGACGGCGAAGTGATTCATCAGCGGCTGTGCGACAGCGGCCTTCGGCGCAGGGTCGGCGCAGCCATCGTTGAGCACGCTCTTCACGTTCGCTCCCGGAATGTCGAGCTTGATGCTGTCCGAAACCGCGGCGAGGTCGAACGCGCAGATGTCCGAGAAGGTGAAGTGCCCACCCTTCGTGATGTCGAGCAGCCAGCGTGGCTTCTTCATGGCGGCCCAGCTCGGCGCGACGTTGTCGTCCCACTTCAGCGTGCGGTCGCCGTGCGCGCCCTGAATCATCACCGGAATGCCGAGGTCGGGCTTGCCGAGGTCGATGAAGAAGAGGTCGGTCGACGGAGGCGCCTGCGGCACGATGACCTTCACGCGTTTGTCGATGGCGGCGACGCGGAGCGCGGTGAGGGCTCCGAAGCTGTGGCCCGTCACGCCGACGCGCTCGGGGTCGACCATGCCGTACAGCGGGTCGGTCTCGGGCAGCCGTTGGTAGGCGGTGATGAGGTACTGCGCGTCGACGGGCCGCGTGCCCAGGCCGATGCCGACGTCCTGCAGTTGGTTGCGCACCGCATAGTCGAGCGTGCCGCCTTCGTGGTCGGCTGAGACCACCACGTAGCCGTGAGAGGCGAGCAGCACCGTGTAGAAGGTCGACTGCCAGCGAATCGCGCCCTGGCCGTGCGAGAAGACGACGAGCGGAAACGGGC
>JAEUJR010000119.1 GCA_016793585.1 Archangium sp. | reverse complement strand
CACCGCGAGCCCGGCGATGAGCACCCAGTGCAGCCCGAGGCTCTTCACGAGGTACTTCGTGTAGAACGCCGGCGGAGCCGTTCCCCACTCGGCCGCGCGCCCCTCGATGAGGTTGAAGCGCAGGTAGTAGATGCCCGAGTGGAGGAAGCTGCCCCACGCCAAGAGGTCGAGCAGGCCGTAGACGACGGCCCAGCCACACAGCACACCGAACACGATGAGCGCGTCACCCCGCCGACGTTGCGCGAGCAGCACCAGCACCGCGCCCGCTGCGAAGAGGCCGCAGTGGATTCGGAGGATGACCGCCAGCCCGAGCAGCGACGCACCGAGCACGAGCTTCTTCCTGCTCGGAGTCTCGAGCAGCAACGCCAGGCCCCACGTCACCGGCAGCGCCGAGGCGATCTCGCTCATCGCGCGCGGCGAGAAATAGATGGCCAGGCTCATCCAACAGAAGGCGAGCGTGCCGACGACGGCCGACGGCAACGAGCAGCCGGTCGCGCGTGAGAGCCGATACACGCCCCACACGGTGCCCACCGACGAGAGCGCGAAGAGCACGCGCACCACGGGCACGTAGATGAACGGGTCATCGAGCTTCAGCGCCGCGAGCGTCTCGAGCACCAGCGCGATGACGCCCGGGAGCAGCACGTTGCGCGCGCCGACGACGAACTCCCACGCCACCATCGAGTAGCCAAACGCCATGCGGTGCGCGGGCTCGATGGACTGGAACACCTCGTCAGGCCAGTACTGGCCGTGGTCGGTGAAGGCGAGCCAGAGCCGGGCCGCCGCGCCGGTGACGAGACCCACCGCGAGCAACACGCGCCACGGCAGGGGTCTGGTCCACCACGAGGGGAGCACGGCGGCGCTCCCTCGCATGAGTCGTCGCGTCTGTCAGCGACGGTGGTCGACGATCTGCAACTGCGTCTGCATGCCGCCGGGCGCGAGCAGCTTGGCGGTGAGGGCGAAGTCCTGCCCGACGGTGAGCTCGAGGCTGGGCGTGACGTTCGGCGTGGTGCGCCACTCCTCGGAGATGTGAACGGTGCCGATGATCTCGCGGTCGACCGACGTCTGGTCGAGCGACTCGAACACGAGCAGCGGCACCGGCGCGCTCCACGTCGGCAGGTTGTCGAGCGTGATGGTCTTCACGCACGGCACCGGCGTGTTGGAGGGAATGACTTCGACGCTCCGGCCTCCTGGCAACATGATGCTGATGGGCATGGCGACGACGTCGCTCAAGCCCGAGGCGTTGGTGCGCGAGAGGTTGCGGCCGAGAATCGCAGCGCCGACCGCGACACCGAGCTCGGGGTGAACGTCTTTCTCGGACGACAGCCGGGGAAAGTGCGCGAGCCGTTTTCGCACGATGGGCATGCGCGTCTGGCCGCCGACCAGCACGAGCTCGTCGATGTCTTCGGCTTTGAGCTTCGCGCGCGCGAGCAGGTCGTCGCAGGCCGAGACGCAGCGCTCGACGAGCGGAGCGACGATGTTCTCGAGCTCGTCGCGGGTCAGCTTCTTCTGCAGGTCGACGAAGCTGCCGTCGGGCCGTTGCGCCACCACGGGCACCCGCACGTCGACGACCTCGGCGCGAGAGAGCTGAATCTTCGCGTACTCGGCGGCGAGCGCGAGGCGCTGCATCACCGTGCGGCTCTCACGCACCGACACGCCCGCGTGCTGCTCGAGGTGCGCGGCGAACGCGTCGGCGAGCCGCTCGTCGAAGTCGGAGCCACCGAGAAACGCGTCGCCGCCCGTCGCCAGCACCTTCACCACGCGGGCCTCGACGCGGAGCAACGTCGCGTCGAACGTTCCACCACCGAGGTCGAAGATGAGCACCGTCTGCTTCGGGCTGCGCAGGTTCGCGTAGAAGAGCGCCGCGGCGGTGGGCTCGTTCACGATGGCGCGCACGGTGAGGCCGGCGTGCTCGGCAGCGCGGCGAACGGCTTCACGCTGCCGAACGCTCGCGTGCGCGGGCACCGTCATCACGCACTGGGTGAACGGGTGCTTCGCGGCGCGGGTGGCCTTCGCGACGATGTCCTTCACGATGACGGTGGCCACGTCGACGAGGGGAATCATCTGGCCGTAGATGAGCGCGGCCGTGTAGCCGTCGGCGCCTTCGACCAGGTCGAACGCGAAGCGGCCTTTGTGCTGCGAGACGTACTCGGAGTTGAAGCGGCGCCCGATGAAGCGCTTGGTGCCGAAAAGCGTGTGCTTCGCGTCGTCGACCAGCTGCGTCTTGGCGGCCTGACCCACGAGGCACTTGGTCGAGTCGGCAGAGGGGAACCACACGACCGAGGGGAGCACCGCGGACTTGTCGGTGACGGGCACCACCTTGAGGCGGCCGGTCTGGTCGAACCACGCGGCCGAGGTGTTGGTGGTGCCGAAGTCGATGCCGAGGACGGGCTCCATCGCGCTCCTTGAAGGGCCCACAGTGGCGCCCCGGTTCGATGCCTGGAACCCCGCCGTCTCCAGACCGATGAAGGCTACTCGGGCCGCGCCGGGGACCAAGCCGAAACGCCGTTGTGGGTCTCAGGCTCTCAAAGACCTCCACAGGAGCAGACTGGCCACCGCGCCGAGCAGATGCCATGCGGCGTGACCCTGGAGCAGGCTGTGCGGCTCGCAGACGAGCTTCTTCAGGTCGAGCACCCAGATGCCGAAGGCGAGGGCCTGGGTCAGCAGCGCTCCCAGCAGAAACCGGAGCCCATGCAGTCGGAGCCTTCTGCTGCGCACGAGCACCTCGGTCACCACGATGCCGCCGAGCGCGAGCCCGAACGCATGGCGTCGCACCGAAGGCACGGTCACCAACAGCACACCGAGCGCGACGTTCGAGAGCGCGTAGAGCCACAGGGCGCGAGAGACTGGCGGCCGACGGAGCGCCTCGACGTTCACCATCAACGCGAGCAGCACCACGAGGTACATCGACTGCACGTCGAGGGTCTGGCCGAAGAAGGAGAGTGACGCGTGGTACAGCGCGCTCGTCACGCCGACGAGCATCACCGCGATGATGAAGGTGAGGGCTTCTGCAGACGTGAGGGATCCGCGGGCGCGCTCGGTCCTCCACTCTCCTGTCATCACCAGTGCGGCCACACAGAAGCCGAGGCTCGACCAGGTGTTCGAGGGCTGACGAATCAACCCATCGCCGACGGCTTCGCAGAAGCACGCGTCAGGCAGGCACGTCGCTGGGCTCAGGCCTTCCCACGGGCTCACGGCGCGGAGTGTGCCCGACTTTGGTCTTGCGCAAACCGCCCTCGGGGTTTTGGGTGCACCCATGCGCCTCGAGACCACCCTCTCCAAGAAGCTCGGCCTTCGCTACCCCTTCGTCGCCGCGCCGATGTTCCTCATCTCGAACAAAGAGATGCTCGTCGCCTGCGCCGAGGCCGGCATTCTCGGCTGCATGCCGTCGCTCAACGCGCGCACGCCTCAAGCGTTCCGCGACGACCTCGCGTGGGTGCGCTCGAAGACCGACAAGCCCATCGGCATCAACCTCACCATCGGGCTCACGCCGCCCGAGCGCATCGAGGCCGATCTCTCTGCGTGCCTCGAGTTCGACGTTCCCGTCATTCTCACCAGCTACGGCAACCCCACCGAAGTCGTGAAGCGCGCCCACGAGAAGGGGCGCCTCGTCTTCCACGACGTCATCTCGTTGCACCACGGGAAGAAGGCCGTCGCCGCCGGAGTCGACGCCATCATCGCGGTCGGCGCCGGAGCCGGTGGACACGCGGGCCGCATCTCTCCCTTCGTGCTCGTGCCCTGGCTCGCGGAGGAATTGAAGGTGCCCATCATCGCCGCCGGCTGCATCTCCGACGGCCGCCAGGTGGTGGCCTCGCTCAGCCTCGGCGCGCAGCTCTGCTACCTGGGCACGCGCTTCATCGCCTCTGACGAGTGCGGCGCCGCCGACGCCTACAAACAGATGGTCGTCTCGGC
>JAEUJR010001163.1 GCA_016793585.1 Archangium sp. | reverse complement strand
GCACTCCGCGTAGAGGCCATAGAGCCCGCCGAAGACGTGGCAGAGCTGCTCGACCAGCGAGGCGCGCTTCGGCACCGAGCCCAGGTAGCGGTCGCTCACCTCGGCGAGCCGGTCGTGCATCATGAGGAAGACGAGGTCGTCCTTGTCGGTCGCGTAGAGAAAGAGCGTGCCCTTCGCGATGCCGGCGCGCGCGGCGATGTCGGCCGTGGTGGTCGCGTCGACGCCTCGTTCACCAAAGAGCGCCCACGCGGCCTCGATGATGCGCGCACGTTTGTCTTCCTTGTTCGCCGCACGCTTCCCGACCTCGGGGCTGACCGGAGTCACGGATTTCGCGGGTTTCGCTCGTTTCTTCGACGCCACGACTCACCTCGATGAGTGGCGCTTCTTACTCCCGCGCCCGCCCCTGTGCATGACCTGCCGCAAGTGATAGAAAGTGACCGTGGTCATAAATGGAGGCAACACATGGTGACGATGCGAGAGGCGAAGCGGGCGGCGTTCGCGAAGTTCGGTATTCCCGACGACGGGGGCGACTCGGAGGCATGGGTCGACTTCAAGCTGGGCCCGGTGCCAATGCCGTTTCCCAACACCGACGCAAGGCGCCGCGCCGTGAAGCTGCACGACCTGCACCACGTGTTGACCGGCTACCGAATGGACATCATCGGCGAGTTCGAGATCTCGGCCTGGGAGATTGCGGCGGGCTGCGGCAGCTTCGCCGTCCCCTGGCTCTTGAACCTCATGGGCACGACGGCTGGCCTCGTCACCGCGCCGCTGCGCACCATGCGCGCGTTCTGGCGCGGCGCCCGGGCCCGCTCGCTCTACACGACGCTTTCGTACGACGAGGTCATCGACCAACCCGTCGACGACGTGCGCCGCGCGTTGGGCTGTACCCCACTCGAGCAGCGCGTCTCGCCAACCTTCAAGGCCGTGCTCCAGCTCGCCGCCGCGGCGCTCGCGGGCCTCGGGCTCGGCCTCGTCCTGTTGGCCATCGTTCTGACTCCGGTCACTCTCGTCGCCTGGCTGTGGACGTACTCGTCGTACCGCAGGGACAAGGCGCGCCGGGCCAGCACGACCTGAACGTGCTCAGGTTCAGGGTCGTGAGACCAACCTCGCTCGTGATGGTGCTCCTGCTCACTGGCTGCTCCACCAGCATCTCGGGGAAGAGCTACGACCAGACCTGTGCCATCGATAGCGACTGCGTCGTCGTCTTCGAGGGCGACTTCTGCGGTGGGTGTGGGCCGATCAGCAGCGCGACGGCCATCAACGTCGTCGACGCGGCCCGGTTTCAGCGCGATCGCGACGCCCTCAGCAAGGCCGGGTGCCCGCCGAGGTTGGGCCCTGCGCAGCCGTGCGCCCCGCCGGAAGCCCAGCCGCCGGTCGAGGCCGTCGCCCGCTGCATGCTCCGCCAGTGCGTGGCGGTCTCGAAGTGACGCTGGCCATCTTCGACCCGCGCGCTCAACATGTCGCCCATGCGCCTGGGTCTCGTGCTGTCGCTGCTGGCTCTGCCGGTCTTCGCTGAAGCACCGACGCTCGCTCCGCCGACCGCGGGCCACTTCGTCGTCGATGCCACCGGCACGTTGCGCCGCGACACGCTCGACGCGCTCGACGCCATCGGCGCGACCATCAACGCCTCTGACTTCGGTCAGCTCGGCGTCGTCGTCGTGCACACCACGTCGGGTGCGGTGCCTCGCGAGTTCGCCACCTCGCTCTTCAACTTCTGGGGCATCGGCAACGCGGGTCGCAACGACGGGGTGCTGCTCTTCCTCGCGCTCGACGACCGCAAGGCCGAGATCGTCGTCGGCTCGTCGACCCCGCTCTCGCAGTTCGTCACCGACCGCATCGTGCGCGACGACATCATCGCGAACATGAAGCGGAAGGACCCCGACGCCGCCTTGCTGAACGCGGCGCGTTCGGTGCAGCAGGCGCTCGCGCAGGCCTCGCCCACGGTGGTGGTGCCGTCGCAGGCGCCGGTCGCCAGAGACGTCGACGAAGCGCTCGCGCCGTACGTGCGCAAAGAGAAGGCCTTTCCCGACCGCACGCCGCGGCAGTGGGTCTTCGACCTCGCGGGCACGTTGTCGGCCTCGGAGCGCGCGCAGCTCGAGGTGCTCAGCGCCGGCCTCTACGGAGAAGGCAAAGGGAGGCTCGTCTTCCTGCACGTGCGTCGCAGTGGCTCGTGGCCGTCGCTCTCGCAGCTCGTCGACGCGCTCGAGGTGCAGCTGCGCGTGGGCACGCCGCTGGCGGTGGTCGCGCTCGATTCGGCGCACGACGACGCCATCATCAAGGTGCCTCCGTCGTACCTGCCCGGGCCGTGGGAGTTTCAGCAGGTGGGCCACGTGCTCTCGCAGATGGAGCAACCCGGCTCGGCCAGCGAACGTCTGCTCGCGGGCGGCGCCATCGTCGACCAGGCGCTGCGCTGGAAGCTTCCGTCGCGGCCCATCGCCGACGTGATGTCCGATGGCGTTCGGCGGCTCGGCGCGTTCCTCTGGGGGGGGCTCGCGGCGCTCGTCGTCGGGCTCCTCGTCTGGTTGCGCCGGTGGAATCGAAACCGCACGCGCGTCTGTGAGACCTGCAGCCAGCCTCGGGAGCGCTTGAGCGATGAGCTCGAAGATGCGCACCTCTCGAGCGGCCAGCAGAAGGAGGAGTCGTTGGGCAGCGTCGACTACGACGTGTGGCGCTGCGGCAGGTGCAACGACACGCTCGTGCTGCGCTACGGCGCGTTCTTCTCGAGCTACGGCACCTGCTCGAGCTGCAACTTCAAGACGGCACAGTCGTCGTCCACCACGCTGCGGCATGCGACCGAGTACAGCGGGGGCCTCGTCGAGGTGACCGAGCGGTGCTCCAACTGCTCGCATGTGCGCACGTACCAGCGCACCACCGCGCGCATCACACGCAGCTCGAGTTCGTCGTCGAGCTCTTCGTGGTCGTCGTCGTCGCGGTCCAGCTCGTCGAGCAGCAGCTACGGCGGCGGGCGCAGCTCGGGCGGAGGCAGCTCAGGCAGCTGGTAGCTGGATTGCTGATTCGTCAGTTCGACTCCGCCGTCGCGAGCCAACGTCGCCGCGGCACGGTGTGAAGTGTTCGTGGAGCCGCCGCTCCTCAGGCTCGCTTTGGGCTTCGTCGTGTCACTTCTTGCCCTTCTTCGCCGGCTTCGCAGCAGGCGCGGGGGCCTCCTCCACCTTCGGCGCCACCTTCGCCTTCACGTCCTTCGTCTTCAGCAGGTTCAGCACCTGGTCGAAGTCACCCTCGACGGCCACGCCGAAGCCCTGCGCGCGAAACGCCTCGGCCAGCACCTTCTTGCCATCGGCTGTGTTGCCCATGCGGCCGAACGCCATCATCACGTCGTTCACCCGCGTCGGAGGGAACTCGGGGCTGTGCGCGATGACCTCGTTCGGCAGGTTCGGCGTCGAGGCGATGACCTTGAAGTCCGTCACCGGGCCCGCGTCGCTGCAGCCCGTCGCCTCGAGCGCGCCGCCCT
Organism: Archangium sp.; assembly: GCA_016793585.1. The sequence goes on along the minus strand of JAEUJR010001163.1, from coordinate 6,073 downwards.
CTTTCGGCTCGGCTGCGAAGGTGGCTCCGACGTCGGCGCTGCCGTCGCGCACTGCCTTGCACACCGCGGGGTGGTCGCCGACGAAGGCCTCGTTCGAGAACACCTTGTCGGGGTCGAGCCCCTGCTCCTTCATGAGCGCGCGCGGAAACAGGTAGCCCGACGCCGACAGCTTGCCGACCCACGCCACCTTCTTGCCCGAGAGGGCCTTCAAGTCGGCCACCTTCGAGTCGGCCTTCACGATGAACACGCTTCGGTAGAACAACCCACCGTCGCTCGCGCGCATCGCCTTCGAGAGCGCCGTCACGTCACGGTGTTTCTGCGAGGCCTGCACGAACGCGAGCGGGGTAATCCACGCGAGGTCGACCTTGTTCGTCGCCAACGCGTCGCTCAGCTCGTCGTACGAGGGGAACAGCTGCACCGTCACCTGCGAGCCCAGCGCCTTCGTCAGATACGGCTCGATGAGCGCCTTCGCCTTCTGCGCCTGCTCTTCGCCGTACGGGTGCGAGATGCCGAAGGTGAGCGGCTTCTTCGGCGGCGGCGGCAGCTTCGAGTCGGCGAAGGCCAGGGAGCACGACAGCACGAGCGCGACGCTGAGGAGTCGGGACATGGCGCGAACCGTACTCCAGCTCGCCGCCGCCCCAAGCGCCGCAAACACGACGCCCGCGGCCACGAAGCAGTCCGTGGAGCGCGGGCGTGGTGAACGGCCTGAACCTGCAGGTCAGAACTGCGCTTCGGCGCCAGCCGTGAGGGCGTAGTCGTAGGGGCGCAGGGTGGCCTTCGGCGGCTGGGTGTCGATGTTCAGCAGGAAGCCCAGCGTGAGCGACACGCTCTCGGTGATGCGCGCGTTCAGCTTGGTGTTGCTGTTGATGATGAAGCGGCCCGTCGTGGGCGGCAGCATGAAGGGCAGCGCTTCGAACTCTTCCGAGATGCGGAAGTTCTTGTTGAGCGCCCAGCGGAACGTGGCGGCGACGCGCGGCGCGAGAATCCAGATCTCGTAGGGGCTGACCGCGGCCGGCGTCGGGAAGTAGGTGAAGCGCGTCTCGCGACCGCCGCGCAGCGCGAGGTCGAGGCGAAGGAACGTCTTCTCGAGGTCGCCTTCCTTCTCGTTGAACACCGTGAAGCTGGCGCCGGCTTCACCGTAGGCTCGCGACTCGATGTTCTTCACGTGGTCGAACTCGGCGCCCGCCAGCGCGAAGGCGGCGACGAAGCCTCCGAAGCTGCGGTCACCACGCACCGTCGCCGAGGCGCGGCGCGCCACCGTCTGGGCCACCGACGTCGAGCCCTCGCTCGTGTCGGGGTTCGTCAGGCCGTACGCGCCCGTCGCCCGAATGCCCAGCGTCCACAGCTCCCACTTCTTGTCGAGCCCGACCGAGCCCGTGAAGGTGATGGTCTGCGTGTTGCCACCCAGCAGCGACAGGCCGAGCCCAGCGGTGCCGGCCCACGAGCTCGCCGACGGAGCGGCGGCCGCGGCGGCCGCAGGCGCTGCAGGAGCCACGCGATCGGCGATGCGCTGAGCGGCCTCGGCAGCCTTCGCGGCGGCTTCGGCGGCCTTCTCGGCGGCGACGGCGGCGCGCTCGGCGGCTGACTTGTCGGCCACGGCGTCGGGGGCCTGGGTGAGCAATGCGGCAACGAGGAGCGAAGTCATCATGGTGTGTTCTCCCTGCGAGAGTCACCTTCGCGCCTAGCAATGCGTCGTCCGAGGGAGCCACCCTTTTCCGCTGAATCGCGTCGGAAGACCCACCATGTTCCCTGCAGTGCAAAGTGGCCAACCCCAGTCAGCAGAGGTAAGTGAACGGCGAGGGCGGCGGCGAAGTGGGTTCTCATCGGGTTGTGCACGCTCCTCGGCCTGGGTGCGCTGGCCTTCGGTGTGCTCGGAGGCCTGAGCCTTCCCGCTGGTGGCCCGAGCTCGCCCGTCACCGTCTCGCCCGTCGCGCTGCGCCCGTTTCCTGCGATGGCTGCTGGCGCCGTGACGCCCACGCCGCCTCCGACCCAACCCGAGCCCGCCAGCGACGCCGGCACGCCAGCGCCCCCTGTCGTCGTCGATGCAGGGCAGCCTCCCGCCCCAGTGCCTGCCGCGAAGCCCGACGCCGGCGCGGCTTTGCCCGTTCAGCCGCCTGCGGCGAAGCCCGACGCTGGCGCTGCTGCGCCGCGCCCCCCGCCTCCGCCTCCGCAGCCCGTTGGAGAAGGCCTGCTCAACCTGCGCGCCACCGACACGGCCGACGTGTTCGTCGATGGCAAGAAGGTGGGCGGCTCTCCCGTCGAGGGGCTCAAGGTTCGCGCGGGCGCGCACAAGGTTCGTTTCGATTGTTACGACGCCGCAGGCAACACCGTGCCTGGCGCGGCGAAGAGCGTGACGGTCGCCGCCGATGGCGAAGAGTCACTCGAGTACACCTGCCCGGCAGCGGAGTGAGTCGGGCGCTGCAGCGTCACCTGGGCAGCGGGACGACCTCGACCTTGTGCGGGCCCACCATCAGCTCGCCGAGCCCTTCGAAGCGCTTCGGCGTCTCGGGCATCGTCAGGGCGCCAACCACCACGCCTGCGTCGTCGAGCGCGTAGAGACACACCGACGCCGTCGTGCCCTGCGGCAGGAAGAACTCGGCGAACAGCGAGCCCGGCTCCGAGAGCACCATCTCGCCAAAGCGTTTCGGCGTCGCGGGCACCGGCAGACAGGGCTCGGCCTGCATGACCACGACATGCTTCGCGGCGGCCTTCACCGTCGACGACCAGGTGCCGACGATCTCGACTTCGGCATCTGGGCGGGGTGGCATCGCGGCCGCGTTGGGCGCCGACTCGGGCAGCTTCGGCTCGACCTTCGCGGGCTCGTTCTTCGGCGCGACGGGCCTTGGCTCCTCCTTCTTCGGGCAGGCACACAACAGGCAGGCGGCGGCGAGCGCGGGGAGTCGCATGCCCCTCAGTTAGCACTCACGGCTTCGCTGCTTCGAGCGCCTTCGCGATGACTTCGTCGATGGGCGGGTGGTCGCCGGCCTGCGCCGAGGCGTAGCCGTAGACGACCGCTCCACCACGTTTCACCACCAGCACGCCGCCCTGCTGCACCGGGTCGCCCTGCGTGCGCCCTTGTCGGAAGCCCGCCTGCATCGCGCGCGCGGCGTACTTCAGCACTGCGCCGTCGAGCACCGACAGCCACCCACGCTTGAAGCCGAGGTGGGCGTACGTCTGCCGTTTCGGGTCCGTCCACACCGGCAGGTCGGGCACCTGCATGAATGCTTGAAAGTCCTTCGCCATCGTCGGCGTGCCGTTGCCGATGAAGAAGAGCTTCACACCGGCGCGCTTCAGCTCGTCTGCGCGTGACCGGAACCCGGCCACCTGCTCGCGGCAGAACATTCAGCCAAAGTGTCGGAGCCAGACGAGCACCGCCGGGCCATCGCTCCAGGCAGAGCCCACCGCGACCGGCGCGCCCTCGACGTTCAGCACGGTGAGTGGGGCAAGACCGGTCGTGTCGGGGGTCATCGGCGACTCGTTCAATAATGCACCCCACCTGCACCGCCAGCGATTCGTCAGAGCGCTGACGCGTCGGCGTTCCAACCCGCGAATGATCCGATTTGAGCGGCTTCGCGTGCGCTGGCCTGCACGTTGCTCTGAGGGGAGGCCGTGAGCAACGAGGGCACCATGGGACGGGACGGACGGGCGGGGGAGCCTCGGAAGCGCGTGAGCCGTGTCGAGGTCGCCGAGCGGTCGATGACGAAGCTGAAGGCCGAGCTCGATCGCCTCAAGAAGGAGAACGAGCGGCTGGCGGCGCTGGCGTATCGCGACGCGCTGACGGGCCTGCGCAACCGCCGCTACTTCTCGGAGCGCCTGGGCGAAGAGCTCTGCCGCCTGCGTCGCGCGCGCACACGCGGGCTGTCGGTCATCTGCATCGACGTGAACGACTTCAAGAAGGTGAACGACACGATGGGCCACGCGGCCGGAGACGCGGCGCTGGTGGCGGTGGGCCGGCTGCTCGAGTCGCTCACGCGCACCTCCGACCTCGTGTGCCGGGTGGGCGGAGATGAGTTCGTGGTGCTGCTGCCCGACACCGACGAGAAGCAGGTCGACACGGTGCTCGGCCGCATTCGCCAACACCTGCCCGCGCTCGAAGCCGTGGGCCTCGGTCAACGAGGGTTGAGCCTGGGTTCGGCCACGTACGAGAAGGGTGACGACGAGCTTCGGCTGCTCACCCGCGCCGACGAAGAAATGTACGAAGACAAACGCAGCGGCGGAGCGCACTCCATGGAGGACGCGGTGGTGTCGTACGCGAACGCTGCCTGACGAGACTGGTCGGTTCATCCATTCCTGGGAGGGAAATGGGCGAGGCCGACAGAGGGACCGGGGCCTGGGGGATGACCCCAGGACGCCGGGGGAGAAGAGCAGGACGTGACGTGCTGGCGCGACCTTTCGCGAGGCTCGTCACGGTGGGGAGGAGCGGGGCGGGCAGCTGGGAGGGCTGCTCGCCCCCTTTTTTTCGTGGCGCGTGGGCGGGCGCGTCGGCAAGCGGCCTGCGTGTCTTCCGACTCCGACGAGCCACCGAAGCCGTTTCCGGCGAGCCAGTGTCACGGGTGCGCGCATCGACGTGACGTGAAGACCGCGCGGTCGTGGTTTCTGCGGTGCGTGGTGCTCGAGTCGAAGTACCCACCGCAGCCAGTGCGTGCGTGCCCATCGTTTCAGGCGAGTGGAAACCCGCAGCCCTGAGGCGCTGTCAGTTCGGCACCTCTTCGCAGGGAGCAACGACATGGCGGGTGGCATGGACCTCGGCTCGGGTGGCGGTCGCGGCAAGAAACGTTCGCTCGACGCCGCGTTGAACCTGGTGCCGTTCATCGACCTGATGGCGGTGACGGTCGTGTTCCTGATCATGACCGCGGTGTGGACGCAGCTCGGCCGGGTGAAGGCGGCGTCAGCTCCACAGGGGCCGTGTGAGGCGTGTTCAGCGGGGCAGCCTCAGCTGCAGCTGTCGCTCTCGGCGTCGGCGGTGACGGTCTCGCTCGAGCGCGCGCAACTGTTCACGGCTTCGGTGGGGCGAACGAGCTCGGGCCGGCTCGAGGTGAAGGCGCTGCGAGCGTTCCTCGAAGCGTGGAAGGGTCAGAACGAGCAGGCAATCAGCGTGCGGCTGATGCCTGCCGACGACGTGCCGGCCCAGGACGTGGTTCAGCTGATGGATGTGCTGATGGGCGCCGGCTTGTCGGACGTCGCGGTCGAGTGAAGTCAGCCCTTGAGCGCTTCGGCGCCCGAGACGATCTCCATCAGCTCCTTCGTGATGAGGGCCTGGCGCGAGCGGTTGTAGAAGAGCGTCAGCGTGCCAATCATGTCGCCGGCGTTCTTCGTCGCGTTCTCCATGGCCGCCATACGCGCGGCGTGCTCGGCCGCCCACGACTCGAGGAGCCCGCGGTAGACTTTGACGTTCACGGCCTGCGGCACGAGCTTCTCGAGCACCGCCTGCGGGTTCGGCTCGTACGCGTACTCGCTGCCGGGCTTGTTGCCGCCCTCGGTCTTCGGCTCGAAGGGCAGCAGCTGCTGCAGGTTCGGCACCTGCGAGATCGCGCTGACGAACTCGTTGAAGAGGAAATACACCGCGTCGACTTCACCCGAGAGAAACCGGTTGGTGACCTCGGTCGCGACCATCTCGGCGGTGGCGTACGAGAGCTTCTGGAAGAAGCCCGGGTAGTCCTTGCGAATCGTGTAGCCGCGGCCGCGCAAGAACTCGCTCGCTTTGCGGCCGATGGTGGTGATGCTCACCTCGTGCTGCTTGTTCTCAGACAGGAACTTCATCGCGCGGCGCGTGATGTTCGAGTTGAAGCCGCCGGCGAGGCCGCGGTCTGACGACACCACGATGAACTCGATCTTCTTCACCTCGCGGCGGGTCAGCAGCGGGTGCGTGACGGCGCCGGGCTCGGACTTCGAGATGAGCGCGCCCATCACCGCGTCGAGCGTCGACGCGTACGGCCGCGAGGCGATGACGTTGTCCTGCGCCTTTCGCAGCTTGGCCGCCGAGACCATCTTCATGGCCTTGGTGATCTGCCGGGTGTTCTTGACCGAGCGAATGCGCTTTCGAATGTCGCGGAGGGACGCCATGGCGAGCGCG
>JAEUJR010000103.1 GCA_016793585.1 Archangium sp. | reverse complement strand
ACACCATCTGGGTGCGCTCGGTGCGGATCTCTTCGTTGGTCTCCATCGACTCGCTCATGGTCACTGAATCTCCGGCTGCACCTTCAGCTGCTCGGGGCTCGGCTCCTTCACGGGCACGGGCGGCGTCGCACCAGCCGGCTCGACGACCGGCGTGGCAGGCTTCGGGTCTTTCGACTCGGGCGCGGGCGCGATGACCTTCTCGCCAGGCAGGCCGGGGCCGCCGTTCTCGATGCGGTTCAATTCCTTGTTCAGCAATTGCGTCATGCGCGCGAGCGGGCCGGGCTTGCGGTTGAAGTCGATGGCGACGTCATAGGTGGTGCTGGCGCCGTAGAACTGCTCGACGAACTGCTGACGCTCCTTGATCTTCCGCTCGAAGATGCGGCGGAAGTCGCCCGCGTCACGAATGATGTACGGCGTGAGGAAGAGCAGCAGGTTGGTCTTCACCTTGCGGCGCGACTGCTGGCGGAACAGGTTGCCCAGCAGTGGAATGTCGCCGAGCAGCGGCGTCTTCGAGACCGACTCCACCAGGCGGTCCTGCATGATGCCGCCGATGACGATGGTCTCCTGATCTTTCGCGATGACGGTCGTCTTCGCGCTGCGCTTCGACGTGGTCGGGCCGAGCACCGGGTCTGACGAGGCGATCTCTTCGATCTGCTCGTTGATGACGAGGCGCACGTAGTCGGACTCGTTGATCTGCGGCTTGATCGAGAGCTTCAGATCGACGTTCTGGCGTTGAATCTGCCCGAACACGCCACCGCCGAGGCCGCCGAGACCACCGAGCGCACCGAGGCCACCAAGCTGCCCAGTCGCACCACCGAGGCCGCTTAGACCCGCGAGGCCACCGAGCCCGCCGAGCCCGCCCGCCGAGAAACCCGACTGGAACGGCACGTTCTGGCCGACCGTGATCTCGGCCTCTTCGTTGTCGGTGGTGAGAATGTGCGGCGTCGACAGCACGTTCACGTCGCTCGACTTCTGCAGCGCGTTGATGACGAGGCCGAAGTTGGGAATCGTCAGGCCGGCGATGTTGATGGTCTGCGAGCTCTGAATGCCGCCGAGGAAGCCCGACAACGAGATCAGGTTGGCAAGGCTGAGGCTGGGCGGCAGACCCTGGCTCGAGTACTTGGTGCCGAAGAAGATCGGGCTCACGTCCTGCGAGGGCAGGGGCACGCCGCCGTGAAAGTTGATGCCGAGGTCTGAGTTGCGATCGAGGTTGACCTCCATGATGACCGCTTCGACGAAGACCTGCCGGCGCTGAATGTCGAGCTTCTCGATGACCCGCAGCAGCGAGCGGTAGTCGTTCTGGCTGGCAATGATGACGAGGGCGTTGGTCGACTTGTCGGCCGAGACCTTCACCTCACCCGAGAACAGCTCGGCAGCGGTGGTGGGGCGGCCACCGGGCGGAGGCGGCGTGGGCGTCTTGGGGCGGTTCGCGGTGCCCTGCGCCAGCGTCTGCAGCGTCGAGGCCACGTCTTCGGCGTTCGCGTTCTCGAGGTAGAGCACGTTGATGCGGCCCTCGCCCGAGATGGGAATGTCGATCTCCCGAATGAGCGCGGTGACGCGCGCCATCGCGCCGGGGCTGGCGATGATGATGAGCTTGTTGGTTCGCTCGTCGGGAATGAGCTGGGTGAGCGTGGCGGGGCCGGTCTCGGGTGCAGGTGTGCCGGCCGTGGCGCCCGGCGGAGGCGGCGGAATGAACCCACCAGGCCGCTGACCAGGGCGGTTCACCTTCGCCTCGAAGAGCTTGGTGATCTTGTCGGCCATCTCCTGCGCCGTCGCGTACTGCACCTGAATGACGCGCATCTCGTCAGACGCCGAGCGCGAGTCGAGCTGCTCCACCAGCTTCTCGAGGCGGTGCATGTTCGACGCGAGGTCGTTGATGATGATGGTGTCGGGCTGGAAAGGAATGGTGTCGCCCGACGGCGTGACCAACTGCTGCAACACGCCGCGCAGCTGCTCGATCTCGACGTTCTTGATCTTGAACATGCGAGTGACCATCTGCTCGTTCATCGTGTACTGCTCTGTCGGGTCGAAGATGGTCTGAATGGGGAACTGCTTCGCCCGCTGCTTGTCCACGATCTTCATGAACTTGCCGTTCGAATAGACAGACAGACTGTTCGCATCGAGGGCCGCGAGGAACGCCGCGTAGAACTGGTCGGCGTCGACCTCGACCTTGCCGTTCTCGGGGCCGATGATGCTGATCTTGCCGCGAATGTTCTCGGGCAGGATGAAGGTCTTGCAGGTGACGTCAGAGACGGTCTGAACCAGCTTCTCGATCTCGACCTTGTCGAAATAGATGTTGTAGCGGCCCTTGCGGCGCGACTCCTCGCAGCTCGGCTTCTTGGGCGCGATGGTGGCACCGGGAGCAGCAGCTGCAGCGGCGGCGGGCGCTCCGGCTTTGGGCGCAGGGGGCTGCTGGGCGAGCGCGAACGCCGGCACGAGCGCGCAGAGGAGACCGATGGACAGGCGGGTGTTCATGTTCAAGTCGTTTCAGCGAACGTTGTAGGTCTTGCGAACCGAGGCTCCATTGCGCTCGACCTCGATGTCGATGCGCGAAGCCTCTTTGAGCTTGGAGTAGACCTCGAGCGCCTTCTCAGGGCTGTTCAGGTCGTAGCCGTTGATGCGTTTGATGACGTCACCGTTCTGCACGCCAATCTTCGAATAGATGGAGTCGGGGCGAATCGAGAACAGCTTGAAGCCCTGCGCGACGCCGTCTTTGAACGCAGGCACGATGCGCGCCTGCATCGCGACGTCGTTCAGGTTCGAGAGCGTCTTGTCGATCTCGGCGCGGGGCACTTCGTACTCGTTCTCGCTCATCTGCTTGATGGTCGAGCCCAGGCCCACCGACGGCGGCGGCGCGTCGTTGTACTTGGCCGGCGCGGCGGCGATCGTCTGCACTGGCGGAGGCGGCGGCGCCATCGACCCGTCACCCGGGTTCTCGTCGATGTATTCGCGGCGATTGTTGTGTTTGATGATGACGCGTTTGCGCTCGATCTCGAGCACCTCGGCGCCCTGAATGGTGTCGCCAACCATGTACGTGTTCGTCTTGAGCGTGACGACGTCTTGAATCGACGCCACTGACCACTCGGGGTTGCCCGAGACGAGCGTGCCGAGCAGCTTGAGCCGCAGCGACGAGTGAATCGGCGGCGACTCCATGTCGACCTTCGGGGCCTCGGGCTCCTTCACCTCGGGCTCGGGCTTCGGCACCGGCAGGCCCGTGAGCTTGGCGATGCGGTCGAGCACCAGCTGAGGCACCGGCTCGATCACCTGGGGTTTGAGCACCTGCCGCGTCTCGCCGGTCGGCAGCGGGAGCAGCTGGGCTTCGAGAAAGGCGTTCGCCGTCTTCCCGATGAAGAAGGCCACCCCGAACATGAAGGCGAGGTGGACCAGCCAGAAATGTCGCTTGAAGAGGAACTCCACGGCAGGAGGGCCAAAGAGCAAGCCCGGTGCCATCAAGTGCCCTGAAATCACTGAGGAATCTGACCGAGTTCGGGCAGGCCTCTGCCATTTTGTCAAAGCGAAGGAGGGCGTCATGACGGAACGGCAGGTGGATCAGCAGGGGCGGTCAGTTGAGGCGGTAGCGGTGGGTGAGGAGCTGGCCCTCGCGCTCGATCTGCACGAGCACCTCGGGGGTGTGCTCGAGGGCGCCCACCAGGCCCAGCACCCGCTGCATCGAGTCCAGCGGCTGGCCGTTGATGGAGCGGATCACGTCGCCGGTCTTCAGCCCCAGCTTCGCGACCGCCGAGTCGGGGGCGAGGCCCGCGAACCGGAAGCCGATCGCCTGGCCGTCACGGAAGGCGGGCATCACGCGCACCTCCTTCGAGAGCGAGTACAGGTCGCCCAGCCGGGTCATGAGCTCGGTTCGTGAGACGGCGTAGTCTTGTGCCGTGACTGGTGTCACGAAAGCGATGGAAGGAATTGAAGCAGGCCGGTGTATCGACAATTCTTCCAACAGGTTTGCACGTCGAATGGTGATGGAATTGCGGGCGATCTCGACGATCTCGGCGCCGAGCACCTGATCGCCCTCCCACACCGAGACGGCGCGGCCCGTGGGGAGCAGCAACGTCGCCACCGAGCGGTCTCTCAACGACGACGACAGAGTGCCGAGCAGCTTCGCGCCAAAGGGCGGCAGGGCTCGCGGCGTCGAGACGAACTCTGGCGCACGGGGGAGCGGCAGGCCGAGCAGCGCGTAGACGCGTTGCTCACTGAGGGTGGCCTGCTCCCGCGTGACCTGCGGCGCGGGCAGAACCGGCTCGACCACGGAAACGGCGAGCCGCTCCTCGAGCAGGGCACCGACGGGAGTCACCACGAGCCACGCCGTGAGCGCGAGGAGAGCCCACGGCAGCACGTGAAGGAACAGGCTGGTGCGAAGGCGCATGGAGCTGGGGTGAGCAACGCAGGTGCCACCACCGCTCCCGCCGGGGAATCGGGCGCTTGAGCGCGCGCTGCCGTTGCACGCGCTGACAATGTGTCGAGCTGTGGCGTTGCGACCTGCGACGAGATGTCGAGCCGCGACCGCCGACTTGCGAACGGCACCGGGTGTCGGCAGAGAGGCGGCCATGTTCAACCGACTCCTGCTGCTCCTCCTCGCCGTCGCCTCGGTGGCGCAGGCTCAGACGACCTTCACCGTGATGGTGAATGGCTCGAGCTTTCAGGTCGATCGCTACACGCCCGCGGGCACGGGGCCGTTCCCCATCGTCGCGCTCGGGCACGGCTTCTCGAACAACAAGGAGAACGTTCGTGGGCTCGCGCAGGCGCTGCAGGCCGATGGCATCGTCGTGGTGGCGCCGCAGCTGACGGGTGGGCTCAGCGTCAATCACTCCGCCAACGCCGACGCGCTCGTCGCTGCCGTCGACGCCACCATCACCGCCGGAATCGGCGACGCAACCAGGGTTGGCTTTGGGGGGCACAGCGCCGGTGGGCTCGCCGCGTGGCTCGCTGCGTCTCGTCGGCCGCAGACGAAGGCGCTCGCGCTGCTCGACCCGGTCGACAGCAGCAGCCTCGGCTCGGCGCAGATCGCCAACGTGACGGCGCCGACGCTGTTCGAGTTCGCGCCGCCGCAGTCGTGCAACACGCAGAACAACACCGATCGCGTGCTTCTTGATGGAGGTATCGGCGGGTGGTTTGCGGAGAAGTCCGGTCTCAAGGGGCGCTTCAACGTGCCCATGGCGAATCACTGCGACCCGCAGGAGCCGTCGAACGCTCTGTGTCTCGGGGGCTGCGGGCCGTCGATTCTCACGCCCGCCACGTGGAGTTCGGCGCGCTCGGCTGTCTACAAGCGGTATGCACGCGCCTTCTTTGCCCAGTTCTTACTCGGCAGCGGCTGTGTTGAATCGATGGTCGGGGCCGATGTTTCTAGCGGGGCCATTAACCAGGTGACGATGTCACTCGGCTGCAGCACCGATGGCGGCTCTGCAGCCGGCGGCGCAGCAGGCGGAGGGACGGCCTCGGCTGGCGGCACTGCGACGGCGGGCGGAACTGCGGCGGCGGGAGGTCGGGCATCGGGCGGCGGAAGCGCGACAGCCGGCGGCTCCGCAACCGCGGGAGGCTCGGCAGGCGGAGCGGCGACGGCAGGCGGCACGGCAGCGGCCGGCGGCGTCGCATCAGCAGGAGGCAGCGCGGCGGGAGGCGGCACCGCGACGGCTGGCGGCTCCCCCAGCGTCACGTGCAACGCGACGAACTGCTCGGGGTGCTGCAACGGCGCCGTGTGCGTTCAGTCGTCTGACATGGCGTGCGGCGCGAACGGCGCTGCCTGCGCCATCTGCCTCTCGGGCCAGCTGTGTGAAGCAGGTCGGTGCACCTCGACGCCGACGCCCGGCTGTGGCTGTGGCGCCAGCTCCGAGCTCGGCGTGCTGCTGGCCGTGGCCCTGCTCGTGCTGACGCGCCGACGTTGAGCCGGAGTAGCGTTCGGCCAATGCCTCCTCAGACCACTGCGCGGGCGCCGTTCGACAAGAAGCACTTCGTGGTCGTCGCCCTGACCGAAGGCGTCGCGCTGGCCACGGCGGTGCTCCGGCTGGGGCTCTCGAACGGGGCCATCGGGCTCGAGAAGCCCGCACACCTCGCGTGGTTTCTCACCACGGTCGGCATCGCGACGCTGTCAGTCGTTCAGTTCTCGGTGCGCTCGTCGCTGCTGCGGCAGCGCGACCTGCGCGGCGACGACACGACCGACGTTCGCAAGGGCGTGCTCGCGACGTCGGTGGCGATGGCTGCGGGCGCGTTGGTGCTGGCGGTGCTGGGGCCGATGCCGTTCGAGCGAGTCATCGGCGCCTGAGTCGCTTCACACCAGCACTTCGAGCCGGCCGAGCAGCCAGTCACGCGCGACGGTGATGGTGTGAACTTCGTCAGGGCCGTCGGCGATGCGGGCGGCCCGCGCCGCGCGGTACCACCGGCCGAACGGCACGTCGTCGGAGTACCCGAGCCCGCCGTGCATCTGAATCGCGTCGTCGAGCACCTGACACAACAGCCGCGCGACCTGCGTCTTCGCCATCGACGAGTACGGCTTTGCTTCTTTGTGTTTGCCCTGCTCGAGCATCCACGCGGCGTGAAGGGTCATCAGGTTGCCGGAGTGCATCGCGGTCACGTTCCTCGCGATCATCTCCTGAATGAGCTGATGCCGGGCGAGCTCTTTGCCGAAGCTCGTGCGCTCCGTGCTGTACTTCTTGCACAGCTCGAGGGTGCGTTCGGCCAGCCCCAGCCAGCGCATGCAGTGGGTGAGGCGCGCAGGCACCAGGCGAACCTGCGCGAGCTTGAAGCCGTCGCCGATGTTGCCGAGCACGTCGTCGGGCGTGACGCGCACGCCCTCGAAGCTCACCTCGCCCTCGTGATGGTCGAGCACCTGCTCCCCGAACGTCGGAATGTCTCGCACGTACGTCACGCCCTTCGCGCGGCGATCGACGAGGAACATCGAGGCTCCGGTGCGCGGGTCGTCGCTGGTGCGTGCCATCACCACGAGGAACGACGCGTTGCGTGCGCCGGTCGAGTACCACTTGCGGCCCGTGATCTCCCAGCCGCCGCTCACCTCCTTCGCGACGGTGCGCAGGTTCGACGGGTCGGCGCCAGCGCCGGGAGCGGGCTCGGTCATGCAGAAGGCGCTGGTGATCTCTGCGCGCACGAGCGGCGCCAGGTAGCGCTCCTGGTGCTCCTTCTTCGCTGCCATCAACAGCAGGTCCATGTTCCCTTGATCGGGCGCGTCACAGTTGAAGACCTTCGCGCCGACGGGGCTGCGGCCCATCTCGCGGAACAGCGCGCACATGCCCATCGGGCCCAGGCCCATGCCTCCGAGCGCGGGCGGCAGGTGGGGAACCCAGAGCCCATCGGCGCGTGCCTTCGCCTGCAGCGCCTTGAGCGTGTCGCGTTTGCCCGCCTTGTCTTCGGCCAGAATCGCGTCTTCGGCGGGAATGATGTGCGCGTCGACGAACTGACGAACGCGTGCACGCGTCGCCGACAACACCTCGTTGAGCATGAAGTCCATGTCAGGCCTCGTGAGTGAGATCGAATCGTGGGTTGGTGACTTCGAGCGTCTCTTTCGCGGTCGCGAAGAGGGC
>JAEUJR010000039.1 GCA_016793585.1 Archangium sp. | reverse complement strand
ACGATGTCGTGGAGCAGCTTCTGCACGCGGTACTGGTGGTCGCCCTTGAAGCGCTTCCAGGTGGCGACGAACTCGGCGTTCTCGTCGGGCTTCGGCGCGTGGCCGACCAGCAGCTTCCAGTAGTCGGTGGTGGTCGAGATGGCGAACGCGTCACTGGCGACCGCGACCTGTGCCCACTCGCGCAGCGTGTTCACCGGCTGGCCGAAGATGACGCCACGCTCCGGTGTCTGGCCGATGCGCGGAGCCACGTTGCTGAAGCCCAGCTCGAGCCGCATCGGGATGTACCGGGTGTCGTACATGTCCGACGAGATGCCGTTGTAGTTGCGGAACGGGTAGGTGAGCGGGTCGAGCGTCGCGTGACAGGCCGCGCACGCCGCCTGCTTCACGCCCTTGTCGTCGTAGTCCTGCGGCTCGTTCGCGACGCCGTAGAGGCCTTCTTGCTTGGCGATGTCGAGGCCGAGGTAGCCGCGGTACATCTGCGAAGCGGCGTTGCGCGGCAGGGCGGTGAACATCACGAAGTAGGTGAGCGCCCAGTCGGTCGTCATGTTGCCGGCGCGGTGCGCCTGGTCGACCTTCTGCGAGGCGAGGTTCTGCGCCTTCTCGTAGCGGGTCGGCGTACCGAGGCGGCGCACGAAGTAGTCGGCGGTGAGAATCTCGCGCGCGTCGTGGTCGTCGGTCTGCGTCCACGCGAAGAGCGCGTAGTCGTCGTAGTAGTCGGCCAGCGGAATCGCGCCCGGGTCTTCGCCCTGCTTGAGCGAGCCCACGGGCCGAATCTTCGGGTGCGCCACCTTCCACAGCTGGCCGTTCTTGCCGCGCCAGAAGTCGGTCGCCACGCAGCGGTCGATCTCGGCGTCGAGGAAGGCCTTGCGGTCGTCGTCGCTGGGCCGCGCGAGGAACGCCTTCACCTGCTCGAAGGTCGGCGAGGCACCGCAGAAGTCGAGCAGCAGCTTCTTGTACGCGTAGCGCAGGTCGTACTTGCAGACGCTGAACTGCGGGTTGGTGGTGCCTTCGCACGCGCGGTCGACCGGCTTGCTGTTCGGGTCCGAAGGCGCCGTGCCTCGCTGGATTTCGGTGAGGTTCGAGACCCCGTCACCATCGGCATCGAGCATCTCGACGGCCGAGAGCGCCGCTGGGAGCGCCATCGAGAAGTCGCCGTCGCTCAGCGGCCGGGCGGCACCGGGCGCGAGGTTCGCTTCGACCGAGGTGCCGAACACGTTCCGCTGCGGCGCCGCGACATGACACATGCCGCACGCTGGCTGCCGGCCGATGCAGTCGGGCACCGTCGGGTACTTCGCGCAGAACACGCCACCAGCGGGCGGTTTGGCGAGCGCAGAACCGGCCAGGAGCAGCGCGCTCCAGACGAGAAGTCGGGTGTGCATGCGGGAGTGCTCCTCGGAAGGGAAAGGCGCCTGAGACGATAGACACCGCAACACGGGAAAACAGAAAAGGTTGCAGACGCGAATCACATCAACCGATTGCGGCCGCTCGTGAGTGCTCTCGACGCGCGCGGCGATTCAGCGACTTCTGGGCCGGTTTCGACGGAACTTGAGGCACACTCCGCGCCCGTGCGTTCGTTGCTCCTCGTTCCCGTGTTGATCAGCGCTGGCGCGTTCGCGCAGGTGCAGCAGCTCGGAGAAGGGCGTGATGGGCCGCTCGAAGTGACGGCGCCGGGCACCATCGTCAATGCGTCGACCGCGCTCGCCGAAGACGCCGCCGCCGGAGACCCGTTCATTACCGTCGTCGACTCGTCGCCGTTCAATGCGGGCAGCGTCGTGCTCGTGGTGCACACGCAGTGGCAGTCAGACGGTGAGCGCTATCGCATCGGCGAGTACTCGGTGCACTTCGTCGAGCGCGTCGTGGGCACGCGGGTCGAGCTCGGCAGCCCACTCAACCGGCCGTGGCGGCGCGGTGAAGGCCAGGCGGTGCTGGTGCCGCAGTTCACCGACGTCACCGTGACGTCGACGGGCTCGCTCGTGGCGCCGCCGTGGAATGGGTCGAGCGGCGGGGTGCTGGCGTTTCTGGCGACGGGCCGGGTGCTCAACGACGGCCTCATCAGCGCGACAGGCGCGGGTTTCCGCGGTGGCACCTCGCGCGAGGTCGTCGAAGCCGAAGCAGGCTGCATGGGCGAGAGCGAGCCCGCGGTGCGTGGCGCCGAGCGTGGCGAAGGCGCGCTCATCGGTGGTTTCGGCACGATGTCGACGGGGCGGGGGAGCAACGACTCCGGCGGCGGCGGCGGCGTGTGCCGGTACTCGGGCGGTGGCGGCGGCGGCAGCCTGGGTGAAGGCGGGCAGGGTGGCTTGAGCGCTGATGGGCGTCGCGACGTCGGTGGCGTGGGAGGGCAGGCGCTCACCTTCGCGGGGCTCGTGCTCGGCGGTGGTGGCGGCGCGACGAACGGTACGGGCGGGCAGGGCCGTGGTGGTGGGCGCGGTGGTGGCGCCATCTTCATTCGTGCGCGCTCGCTCGACGGCTCGGGTCACCTGGAGGCGAACGGAGCACCCGGCGCAGCGCCGGCGAGTCGGCTCGGCTCGGGTTCGGGCGCGGGTGGTGCGGGCTCCATCATCATCGAGGTCGTCGACGACGCGCGGTGTGCGCTCTTCGCGAACGGTGGCGTCGGCGGGAGCGGCGTCGAGCAGGGGCCAGGTGGCGGAGGCGGTGGTGGCCACCTCTCGCTGCGCGCGCGCAAGGTGCTCGAGTGCCCGATGTCGGTCGCCGGTGGAGAACCGGGTCGCGTGATGGGCGTCGAGTTCGGAGCGGTGGCCGGCGCTGCAGGCAAGACGTCGGTGCGTGAAGTCGGCTCGAGCCTCACGCCGTTTCCCAACGGGCCGGGCACGACGCTCACCCGCCTGGGCTGTGGCTGCTCAGGCGCAGACGGACTCGCCGCGCTCCCGCTGCTGCTGCTCGCGCTGTTCAGGCGAACGCGTCTTCGAGCGCCATCACCAGCTTCTGCGCGTCAGCTGCGTAGAAGCCCGCCGCGTTGAGCGTGTTGAGTTCGATGATGCGCAGGCCGTTCGCCGTCTCGGCGATGTCCATCACGTAGGCTTCGTGGGGACGCCACTCGCGCGCACGCTCGTTCGCAAAGGTGAGAATCGGCTCCGGCACGTCGGCGCTCGAGAACACCGTGTCTCCACGTTTGTAGAGCGAGGTGGTCACCACGCGGTCGTGCACCAGCCAACACCGGTACTCGGCGTGAATCGTCACCGGCCGCGCGACCTGCACGAGCGAGCTCGCCCGCAACGTGTGGCTGTCGTCACCGAGAGCGAGCACCGAGCGCTGCCACTCGTGAAACGCGGCCGGCTCGAACACGCGGCCCGCGAACGACTTGGTGTCATCGACGGGCCGGAGGAACGACGGCTGCTCGAGCCGCACGTCTCCGAACGGCAGCACGCGTGAGTGCGCGTTCAGCAGGTGCTCGCCCCAGCGCTCGTGCTGACGAACGAAGTCCTGCTCCGCCAGGTCGAAGACACCCGGCTTCCACCCGTACCGGCGTGCGGCGTGGCGCATCGAGTACGAGCCCATGCAGATGACGTTGCGGTGCGCGATGGCCGGCTCGGGAAGCAGCGCGCCGACGAACGGCACCACCTTGTGGAATGAGTGCGGAAGCGCGAGCCGCTCCAACGTCTCGACGAGGGCGTCCCACCCCGGCTCGCGAAAGTCGTGTTCCTGAAGAACCCAGTGCATGCGCAACGCAGACGAGCAGCTGACGTGTGCCCGACAAGCTATCGCGTGCGCGGTTTGGGCGTGTGAAAGCGCGCCTGCGAAGGCACACTCCCGAACTCGCCGATGCTTGCCCTCGCGCTCACGCTCGTTCTGGCTGCGCCCAAGGTCTCCATCGGCCCGCCGCCGCCGCTGATCGTGATGATTCGCACCGACGGCCCGCCCGCGTTCGTGAAGACGCAGGCCCGCCTGCACGAAGAGCTCACGTTGCTGCTCGATTCGTTCATCGTGCTCAACACGCCCATCGCGATTCCCGACTTCCCGCGAAAGCCGCTGGCTGATCAGCTCGCCGCAGTGCTGCCGGTCGCAAAGTCGAACGACGCCGCCGCGGTCGTGTGGCTCTCGGAGCCGATTCCCGGCCAACTGATGCTCCACCTCGTGGCGCAGGGCACCGGCCGAACGCTCGTGCGCACGCTGGAGTTCGACAAGAAGAGCCGCAACGAGAGCGCGCTCGCGTTGATGATGCGCGAGCTCCTCGGCACCGCCTTCCTCTACGAAGCGCCCGCCACCGTGCCGCCGCAGCTGCGCGCCGTCGTGAAGCAGACCCGCGCCACCATGTCGAACGCGGCCGACGTCGCGCCGGCGCCCATCGTCGACACGCCCATCGCTCCGCCTGCGCCTGCGCGTCCG
>JAEUJR010001176.1 GCA_016793585.1 Archangium sp. | reverse complement strand
TCGCTTCCTGCAGTTCACGAAAGCGCTCGAGGTACGCAGACTCGAGAGACGTTCGCGTCGCCGTGACGGTGGCCTGCGCCTGCACGTGTTCGGAGGCATTCGCGAGCGCGACACAAATGGCCGAGAGAAAGTCACGCTCTTCTTGTTCGAGGGGCGTGACGCGGCGGAGCACCAGCGCCGCAAACGACGCCGGCTCGTGCGGCACCGGGTAGACCCACGTTCCCTCGGCGCCCGCGACCTCGCGCGTCTCGATCGCCTTGCGAATCGTCGGCGCCACGGCCAGATCGATCAGCGTCTTCGACTGATCGTCGACGAGGAACGCCTTGCGTGGGCCGTCTCCTTCGAGCTGGAGCACCTTCACCTGATCGCAGCCCAGCGCCTCTTTCAAGCGGGGCGCGACGAGCTCGGCCAGCTTCGAGAGCGGTTGACGATTCGTGGCGGCGCGCGTGACGTCGAGGAGCAGCTCGAGCCGGCGGCGAACGAGCTCGTCACGATCGGCCACGCGGCGCGCCCGCAGACTGGCGAGCAGTTGAACCTCGAGGTCGTCGAGTGACCGGGCGACGATGTCGACGTCGAGGTTGCCGAGGCTGCGCGCGGCGACCTTCGTGCCATCGAAGACGACGGGCACGCCGCGCGCGCTCGGGTTCTTTCGCAGCAGCTCGAGGGCTGACGACGCAGTGCGGGTGGGCAGCGAGATGACGATGGCGTCGGGGCGGCGCCGCTCGAGCGCCTTCACCGCTTCGGCGGGTTTGATCGATGCTTCGCACTCGAAGCCACGTGAGGTGAGGCGCTCGGCCAATCCGGGCGTTCGCTTTCCGAGAATCAGCACCCGCCCTGAAGACACGCTCGCAGTGTAGCAAGGTCGCGGCTAGAGTCCGCGCCGGCCGCTACCCACACCGGACCCATGCAACGTACATCTCTCTTCGTCGCCCTCCTGCTGGCTTCAACCTCGTTGGCTCAAACGGGGGATGAGTGGAGCAGCCCGTTCGCGGGCCAGCCTGCTCAACCAACTCCGCCCAAGCCGGCTGCTCCGGCGACCGAGACGCCGCCGCCGCCCGTGAAGAAGACGCAGCCGCCCGCCACGGCGCCTGCGACGACCGGCCGCCTCAGCGACGATGACGCCCCGGCGCCGAACGCCGCCGCGAAGGCCCGCGCCGAAGAGCGCCTCAAGGCTGCGACGGGCAAGAGCGACCCCGCGTCGAAGGACTCGAAGGACGGGGAGAACCTGCCGATCGTCTCGAAGAAAGAGACGTATCTGCCGGGCACCGAGCCGCACAGCCCCTCGACGTGGATCACGAACATCGACACGCCCGGGAACGGCCGCGTCACGCTCGGCCAGGTCACCATCGGCACCGCCTACGTTCCGTCGGCGCGCATGGGCCCCAAGGGGCTGGTTCGTGTGGGCTTCCTCGGCGAGTACCTGAACCAGGTCGACTTCCCCGTTCGCAACGCCCAGAACATTCGGTCGGGCATCACTTTCGCGACCAGCTTCCAGCCGTTCTCGTGGGGCGAGATCTACGTCGGCTACTCGGCGGCCGCGAACACCAACAACCGCACGTCGCCCAACCTCATTCAGGCCCTCGGAGATCTCACGCTCGGCATCAAGGCGTCGAACGAGTGGGCGAAGGGCTTTCACGCCGGCATCGACGTTCGTCTGCTGACGTTCTCGGGGGTCGGCAACCAGGGCATCGATCGCTTCGCGGTCGGGTTCAAGCCCACCGCGCTCGTGGCGTACGACGTGCGCTCGCTCTCTCCGAAGGTGCCCATCATCGCGAACCTCGCGCTGGGCTTCACCCTCGACTCCACCGCGAACCTCGTCACCCAGCGCCTCAACGCGTCGGAGGAGTTCGCGCTGTCGATCAACCGCTACAACCGGTTCAACCTCGGCCTCTCGGTCGAGTTCCCGCTCCCCATCGCGACGCCGTTCGTCGAGTACACGCTGGCGGCGCCGCTGGGCGTGCCGAGCGGGCTGCTCACCGGTCCTGATGGAGCCACGGTGCCCGTTGGCGCCGCCATGCCGCAGCAGCTCGGGCTGGGCGTGAAGGTCACTGCCGTGAAGGATCTCACCATTCTCACCGGCGTGAACCTGGGCCTCACCCGCAACGTCGGCCTCGGGGTTCCCGCGACGCCGCCGTGGAACTTCTTCATCGGCGCGTCGTTCGCCATCGACCCCTTCCAGCGTGGAGAGACGAAGACCATCGACACGATTCGTGAGCGCAAGATCGAGCACAAGGTCGAGCTCGCGAAGGCGCGCGTCGAGGGCACCGTCATCAACGCGGCCACGAAGGCGCCCATCGCCGGAGCCGTGATCGCCATTGCCGGCGTGCTCCCCTCGGCGACCGACGCGCAGGGCCGCTTCAGCACGCTCGAGCTGAAGGACCCGAAGGCGAAGCTCAGCGTCAGCCGTGACGGCTTCAAGCCCGCCGAGCAGGACGTGACCCTCGAGGCCGGCAAGACCGCGAAGGTCGAGATCGCACTCGAAGAAGACGCCAAGAAGGGCGTGTTCCAGGTCGCCGTCACCAGCGCGAAGAAGCCGATCAAGGCGACGGTCACGCTCAAGGGCGCCACCGACACCATCGTCGAGGTCGATGGCCCGAAGGACGTCGAGGTTCCCGCCGGTACCTACGCCGCGTCGGTGACCGCCGAGGGGTACCTGTCGCAGACGCGCGAAGTGCAGATCCCCGCGGGTGGCACGATGCCGCTCGCCTTCGATCTCGCCGCACAGCCGAAGAAGATGTTGGTCATCTTCAAGGGCGACAAGATCGAGATCCTGCAACAGGTGCACTTCGCCACCGGCAAGGCCACGATCCTCGCTGACTCGCACCCGCTGCTCCAGCAGGTCGTCGATGTCATCGTTCGCAACAACATCAAGAAGGTCTCGGTGGAGGGCCACACCGATAACAAGGGCGTGAAGGCGGCGAACCAGACCCTCTCGGAAGATCGCGCACGTGCGGTCGTCGACTACCTCGTCTCACAGGGCGTCGAGGCGAAGCGCGTCGAGTCGGTGGGCTATGGTGACAGCAAGCCGATTGCACCCAACCTGACGGCGCGGGGCCGCGAGCTGAACCGCCGCGTCGAGTTCATCGTGCTGGAGAAGTAAATGCGCCGACTGCTGAGCGGAGTGGTGGTGGTGGGGTTGTCGTCGTTGATTCTTGGCTGCCCCGTCGATCCTCCACCCGTCACTCCGCCAGCGCCGCCGCGCGCCTTCCTCACGCTGCCCATGACGACGGTGGTGGCGACCTCGATCAAGGGGTCGGTCACCACCATGGGCTGCAAGAAG
>JAEUJR010001161.1 GCA_016793585.1 Archangium sp. | reverse complement strand
GTACCCCGCGCCCCAGTTGCGAATCGCGTAGGTGTCGAGGGAGTCGCCAATCGTCCAGCGCTGCTGCGGGGTCGTGTTCGCCATCGTGGCGGCGGACGATAGGGATCTCGCTCGGCGATCCACCACCCTTGGTGAATCGTTGTGGGCGTCAGTGCGAGAGCTCGCCGACCCGCTCGAGCCGCCGCGCCGAGGTCGGGTCCTGAATGAGATCGACCACCTCGTTGCTGCCGATGAGCCCGCGAATGTCTCCCGTTTCGAGCGCCTTCTGCATCGCGGCGGTGTTGAGCACCTTGCTGAAGCGCGGGTCTTTCGAGAGGGCGGTGAAGTCGGGGTCTTCTTTCAGGAGATGCTGCGCCTTCGGGTCTTTGGCGAGCTGCGCCACGCGGAGCAGGTCGTGGGCGCCCGAGAACTGCCGCTGCTCGAGCAGGTTGTACTCGCGCACGAAGCCCATGAGCTGCGAGTCCTTCGGCGTGAAGGCCAGCTTCTTGCCCATGATGCTGACGTTCTGTTCGAGGAAGCTCATCGCGCAGAGGGCGACGTAGACGACCGCGAGCACCTTGCCGCCGCCGAGCAGAAACCCGAGCCCGCGATCGAGCGTGCGGCTGTTCGGGTCGCGGCCCGCCAGCACCCGGCGAATGATCAGCGTCGCGACGATCTGCACGGCGACCAGCACGATGACGAAGGCGGCGAGCGTGGCCAGCACCACCCCGACGAAGGCCGAGGTCGCCAGCCGCTTGGCGAAGACGGGGCCGTAGAACTGGCCGACGGGGCCCGCCGCGGCCCAGGCGACGACGCCCGCGATCAGGGCCGCGATCTGCCGCGCCGCACCCGAGAAGAACCCCCAGATGGCGAAGACGAAGGCGAGGCCGAGGATGACGAGGTCGAGCGTCACTTGATCTTGAAGGAGTCGCCTGAGCGGCGCTGCTCGTCGAGCTTGCCCTGCACGAGCGCGAGCTTCTCTTTGAACTTCGCGTTCGACGACTCGTACATGAGGGCGCTCTTCAGGTTTCGTTCGGCGTTCGACCACTGCTGGCGCTCGATCTCCTGCAGCGCCGTCTTGAACAGCTGTCGGCCCTTGGGCGTGGTGCCGAACTCTTCTTCGACGACCTTCTTCGCTTCAGCTTTGAGCTCGGCCTCCGACGCCTCGGTGTACCGGAGCTTCGACGCGCGCTCAGGGCCGTTGATGTCGACGAGGTACTTCTTGCGCTTCGCGTCGTCGCGCAGCACGTAATAGGCCTCGGTGATTCGGCGGTAGATCGCGCCGATGTTCGCCTTCGGCTCTGCGTCTTCGAGATGGAAGATGCGGTCGGGGTGGTAGATGCGGCTGTCGCGGTAGAACGACCGTTTGATCTCGGCGGGCGACGCCGTCTGCGGCAGCTGGAGCACCTGGAAGTAGTCCTGCGTGTCGAGCGCGTCAGCGATGAAGGCCAGCTGCTGCGCCTGCTGCGGAGAAATGGTGTCGACGCCACCCGTGGGCGGGAGCGGGCTGGCGCGGGTGGCGACCGCGACGGGAGCCGCAGCTGGCGGAGGCGCGGCGATGATGCCCGAGGTGCGGCTCGCCACGGGAGCGGCGATCACGGCTGGCCGAGCGGCTGCGGGCACGGCCGGCGTACCCGGAAACGGAGGCGCGACCGCCGGCGCAGCAGGGCGGGGCTGAGCGGCCCCCGGAAATGGCGGCGCGATGGCGGGCGGCGCACCAGGCGGTCGGGGCTGGGCGGCGGCCGGAGGCGGAGGGGCGATGGTCGGCGCAGCGGGCGGCCTGGCCTGAGGTACGGGCGGAAGCGATGGCACCGACGGTACGGCGGGAACGGGTCTCGCTGCGGCGGGCGGAGCGGGAATGGATGGCGGGGCGACGGGGCGACCGGGGGCTCCGGGTGGTGGCGGAACGCCCGGTGGGCGCGCGACGGCAGGTGCTCCGGGCGGCGCTGGAATCGACGGCGCACCCGGCGGAGCAGGCACTCGTGGCGCGCCCGGAGGCGGTGGAACGACGCCGACCGGAACCGGCATGGCGCGTGCCGGCGTGAGCTGAGGTGCTCCCGGTGCAGCAGGCACCGCAGGGCGTGCCTGGGTCGGCGGCCGCGGCTGGGCAGGCGCAATGGCGGGGGCAATGGTGGGGGCGATCGACGGCGCGACTGCAGGTGCAATCGCGGGCGCGACGGGCCGCGCGACGGCGGGCGCGATCGATGGAGGGCGCATCGGCGCGACGGGAGGAATTCCCGGAGGCTTGCCGTTGGGGTCGTCGGGCGGTGCCATCGTCGTTCAGCTCACGCGGGTGACGGCAGATCGCGGTGGTTGGCGAGCTGCATGCCCTCGTTCTCCTTCATCGATCTCTGAATGTCGTTCTCGCTCAGCCCCGACGAGAGGCTGATGGTCGTCGAGGTGCGCTGGCCGGTCTCCTGATCGGTGGCAGCGACGTTCACGATGCCGTTGGAGTCGATCTCGAAGGTGACGTCGATCTTCACGTCGCCGCGGTAGCCGATGCGGAAGCCCGCGAACTCGAACTCTCCGAGCAGCTCGCACTCTTCGGCGCGGTTCGACTCCCCCTGGTAGACGCGAATCTTCACCTTGTCCTGGCCGTCGCGGCTGGTGGTGAAGGTCTTCGACTTCTCGATCGGAATCGGCGTGTTCTTCTCGATGATCTTCTCGGTGTAGCCGCCGACGGTGCCGATGCGGAGCGAGAGCGGGGTGACGTCGACGAGGAACGTCTCGGTGCGCTGATCGACGAGCGCGTGGGCCTGCAGCGCGGCGCCCATCGACACGACCTGATCGGGGTCGACGCCCTGCATCGGGTCCTTCGAGAAGTAGTGCTTCACCGAGTTCGCGATGATCGGCAGCCGTGTCGGGCCACCCACGAGGATCACGGCGTCGACGTCTGCGGCCGTCATGCGCGCGCTCTGGAGCGCTTCGTCGCAGACCTTGAAGGTGCGCTGCACGAGATCCATCACCATGCGGTTGAACGCGTCCTGGGTGAGGGTCTGGGTGAGATCGATGACGTTGCCGTTCACGTCCTGGCAGATGCCGGGGCAGTGCACGGTGGCGACGTTCGCGACGCCCACGTCGATCTTCGCCTTCTCGGCCGCCTCCTTGAGCATCTGCAGGCAGTACTTGTTCTGCCGAAGGTCGAGCTTGTGGCGCGCGAGGAAGTCGTCGGCGAGCCAGTTCATGATGCGATCGTCGAAGTCGTCGCCGCCGAGGTACGTGTCGCCGGCGGTCGAGAGCACCTCGAACACGTCTTTGCCGATCTCGAGGATCGAGACGTCGAAGGTGCCGCCGCCGAGATCGTAGACGACGACGCGCTGGTTCATGTCGCGGCCGAAGCCGCACGCGAGGGCGGCGGCGGTCGGCTCGTTGAGAATGCGCAGCACCTCGAGGCCGGCGATTCGGCCCGCGTCCTTCGTGGCCTGGCGCTGGTTGTCGTTGAAGTAGGCGGGCACCGTGACGACGGCCTTGGTCACCGGCTGGCCGAGGTAGCTCTCGGCGATGGCCTTCATCTCTTTCAGCACCAGCGCAGAGATCTCGGGCAGCGAGAACGTGCGGCCGCGCACCGTGATGCGCACCGAGTTGTTCGGCCCTTCGACGATCTTGTACGGCATCACCGACTGCGCCTTCTTCACCTCGTCTGAGAAGAAGAAGCGGCCGATGAGGCGCTTGGCCGAGTACACGGTGTTCTCGGCGTTGGTGATGATGTTCTTCTTCGCGGCGTTGCCCACGAGCACCGAGCCGTCGTCGAGGAACGACACGACCGACGCATGGGTGAGCTCTCCCCATTCATTGGGGATGACGGTGGGTTGACCGTTGATGACTGCGGAGACGCACGAGTACGACGTGCCGAGATCGATGCCGACGGCAAGTTCCGACATGGCGGGAACACTACTCAAGAGCCGCCCGCTGCGTGAATTTGTTGAGCCCTCGACTCATCGGGCAGGTGTGGGCGGATTGCGCCTGCCAGATTGTCAGTTCCAGACGTGCGGCCGAGAATAGGAATGGTCATGACGCGCTTGTTCGCCATCTCGACGTCCGACGCTTCGCTCATGTGCTGCGAGCTCTCGCGCGCGCGGCAGCTGGTGGCGCTCGATGGTGAGGGGCTGGTGCTGGGGCTGGGCGCGTACGACGACTCCCAGCTCATTCAGCGGCAGTACGGCGTCGGGGTGACACGCTCCGACATGTGGGAGCTGCCGAGCTCGGAGACGGCCCTGTACACGGCGAGCGCGCCGCCGGTCGGCCGCCCGATCGAAGAGAGCGCCCAACCGTTTCGCATGCGGCAGTGGCTGTTCTCGATGGCGGGGTCGCTGAAAGACCCGCACACGCGTGAGCGGCTCGCCGAGCAGCTGCCCGATTTTCTGCAGCGCTCGTTGCGCGGGGCCGCGGTGGAAGAGGCGGTGTTCGCCACGTTCCTCGCCGAGCTGCGCAGCCTGGGCCGAACGGAAGACCCCGATCTCGAAGCGCCCGTCGCGGCGCAGCTGCTCGCGCGCACCGCGCAGCACGTCGAAGAGGCCGCGGGCCAGGCGCACCGGGCGTCGATCGCGATGGTGGCGACGAACGGGCGCATGCTGATCGCGGCAACTCGCGGAGGGCACCCGCTCTCGTACCGGCTGCTCGAGGGCGATGGGGCGTGCGCGCGCTGCGAGTTGACTGGCGACGAGAAGGCCGCGACCCCGCTCGTGCGTGATCACCGCCGGCGCCGCTCGATCCTCTTCGCGACCGAACCGCTCAAGCCCGAGGGCTGGCTGCCGGTGCCCGAGGCGAAGGCGGTCGCGGTCGGCCGCGCGTTGCAGCTGCAGATCGTCTGATCAGCGGTTGAAGAAGCTCGCGTCGAGCACCTGCACCAGCAGGTTCGCGGCGGCGTGAAAGAGCGCAGCGCCAACCACCGACCCCGAGCGCTCCCGCATCCACGCGAAGATCAGCGCAGGGAAGAACACCGCCAGCCGCCACACCTCGAAGATCGCCAGGTGCCCGAGGGCGAAGAGCAGGGCGGTCAGCCAGAACGCGGGCCCCAACCTCGCGCCGAAGAAGAGCCGGCCCTGTGGCCACGCGTCACGCAGGCGGGTCTGCAGGTAGCCGCGGTAGAAGAACTCCTCGGGCAGGGCGACGACGAAGGTCTGATCGATCACCCACTCGAGGAACCGGTCGGGCAGCCGGGGCGAGAAGCGGGGCGTGCCCATGTACGGGGTCAACAGCTGCACGAGCTGGCCCGGCAGGTGCGGCAGCAGGTTGATGAACGCGACGTAGCCCGCGATGAAGAGGGGAAAGACGACCGCGCTCACCGAGAGGAACTGCACCACGTCTGCCTTGAGCCTGCGGGTCGAGAGGCCGAAGTCGCGGTAGTCCTCGCCGCGCACGCTCATGGCCAGCACCGGCAGGTAGAGGAAGCCCACGGTCGCCACCAGCTTCGCGGCGGGGCGATAGACGAGCCACGCGATCAGAATGCCGCTGAACCCGAGCGCCCAGACGACGAGCGCCTCGCGAACGGCAGAGCGGGTGAGCCACCGCTGTGTCAGGCCGACAGTCGCTTCCACATGCCCTCGGCCGTCTGGAAGGTGAGGGTGACCTGGCCTGCCTTGATCACCGAGCCGTTGCGCAGCGGCATACGATCTCCGACCTTCAACGTCAGGCCCTCGACGGTGGTGCCGTTCGTCGAGCCGAGATCCTCCACCGTCCACCGGCCGTCACTGAGCCGGGCGAGCGTGAGGTGGTGGCCCGAGAGGGTGCCGTCGTTGAGCGAGATGTCGGCGTCGGGGGCACGGCCGACGCTCGTCGAGACCTGCATTGGCAGCGCGATGACGAGGGCTTCGGCGCCCTTCGGCGCGAGGTTCGCTGCGTCTTTCACGGCTTCGAGGACGAGCGTCTGCGCGCGGGGGGCCTTCCAGTTACCGGCTTCCCAGACGAGCCAGTCGCCCGGGTGCTGTTTGGTGACGGCGTCACGGCCGCCCGAGGCGATCTTCTTGAGCGCCGAGAGCAGCCAGCTCTTCATGTCGGCATGCCTTCGCGCAGGCGTTTGAGCAGCTGAATGCGGCGCTGGTGGTAGGTGAGGTTGAGCGGGTCGTGCTGGAGCGCGGCCTCGACGGCGTCGAGCGCTTCGCGCAGCTGGCCCTTCGACTCGTAGGCCTTCGACGCGAGCAGCTTCACGTGGGCGCCGCCAGCGGCGTTGGGGTTGGCCGCGAGGTGGGTGGTGCGCAGGCGCTCGAGGTCGAGCACGGTGAGGCCGGCCTGCAGGCAGCGCATGACGCCGCGGAAGTTGCCGCGGTTGGCGTCGAACTCGGCGCGGTGCAGCGGGTTGCCCAGCACGTCGGCGGCGGACTTCACGCGCGCGATCGAGGCGTCGAGCTGAGAGCGCTGCTTCGCCGAGATGCTGCGCGTGCCCACGCGCTCGAGCTCGTGAATGGCCTCGCGGGCGCGGGTGCGAATCTCGGCCGACTCCGCGTCGGTGGCGACGCCGACGAGCACGTAGTGATCGCCGTTGATGCGCTGGCGGAACTTCTCGAGCACCTTCTCGGCTTCGGGGTCGTCGCTCGCCGAGAACTGCGCGGCCGGCATCTGGCTGACTGGCAGGCCCTGAATGAGGCGGGTGACGGTCTCGCGGACCGCCGGCGTGAGATCGACGAACTGCACGCCGAAGCCGCCCGACATGCCCCACGCGCGCGCCTGCTCACTGGCGACGTGGCGAACGACCTCGCCCAGCAGCATGCCGCCGCCGTCGCTCAGCGTGATCTTCACCTTCGAGAACAGGGCCGGGAGCGCCGCCTCGCTCGCGAGGAACATGCCTCCGCGTGAGATGTCGGTGCACTGCAGCGTGCCGAGCGACTTGCCGTCGAGCGTCGAGACCTCGGCCGAGAACTTCGCGACGAAGCGCGGCTGCATGGGCACCGCAGCGGGCGCGGCTCCGGGGGAGGGCGCCGGGGGCGGGGGCGGCATCGGAGGCAGCGGCGCAGGCTTCGGCGCGACGGCACGAGCCGGCGTGGTCTCGACCCACTGGAGCACGTCTTCGAGCGCCTTGCCGAAGGCGGCGGCGGTCTGAAAGCGCTCGGCGGGGTCCTTCGCCATGGCTTTCATGATCACCTCGCTCAGCGGGGCGGGCACGCTGGGCACGACCTCGTGCGGCGCCTTCGGCATCTGGGTGCGGTGCGCGACGAGCAGATCGGTGAGGCCACGCTGGGGGAAGGGCAGGCGCGCGGTCGCCATGAGCCACGCGATGCACCCGAGGCCGTAGATGTCGGCGCGGCCGTCGACGGGCTGGCTGTTGGCCTGCTCGGGCGACATGAACTCGGGCGTGCCGACGATGAGGCCTGCGGCGGTGTGCTGATCGGCGCGCTCGGTGTCGAGCAGCTTCGCGAGGCCGAAGTCGAGCACCTTGACGAAGTTCTCCTGCTTGCCGCGCCGCATGAGGAAGATGTTCTCGGGCTTCAGATCGCGGTGAACGATGCCGGCGGTGTGCGCGGCCTGCAGCGCGTCGCAGACCTGCAGCAGAATCGGAATGCTGATGTTCGCGGGAACGGGCGCGGTGAGCAGGTAGTTGAGCGGCTTCCCCTCCAGGTACTCCATCACGAGGTAGTACCGATGCGGCGGCACCACGTTCATGTCGAAGATGTTGACGATGTTCTCGTGGCCGATGAGGTTGACCGCGCGCGCCTCGGCGTAGAAGCGGGCGACGAGGTTCTCGTCGGTGGCCAGGCGCTCCATCAGCACCTTGATCGCGACGCGGCTGCCGATGACGGCGTGCTCTCCGAGATAGACAGTCCCCATGCCGCCGCGGCCGATGACTTTTGTGATGCGGAAGGAACCGATCGTCTGACCGACCAGGTTCTCGGTGGCGGCGGCCATGTGTCGCTTTCGACTGTACCCTTCGGTCTCTGGCGGTGGGCTTTTTTCAGTTGCGGCGGATTGCCTTCAGGAAGCCCTTCACGTCGCGGGTGTTGACGACGTCTCCGACTCGCGCCCAGCCTTTTCGGGCCGACGCGAGCGCGAAGGGCAGGTGCACCGTGAGCTCGTTCGTCGAGTGGGCGTCGGTGCTGATCGACAGCTTGAGGCCGCGCTCCAGCGCCTTGCGCACGTGCTCTGGCGACAGGTCCATTCGTTCGGGGCAGCCGTTCACCTCGATGGTGATGCCCTTCTTCGCGGCCTTGTCGAGGATCTCCTCCATGCGCATGGGCGCGGGCTCGCGCTTGTTGATCAGCCGCCCCGTCGGGTGCCCCCAGATGTGCAGGTGTGGGTTGTCGAAGGCCTTGAGCACGCGCTTCGTCATCTGATCTTCGTCCTGGCTGTAGCGCTGGTGAATGGAGCCGATCACCACGTCGAGCTTCTCGAGCACCGAGTCGGGGTAGTCGAGGCTGCCGTCTTCGAGAATGTCGCTCTCGATGCCCTTGAGCAGGCGAATGCCCTTCACGACTTCGTTGACGCGATCGATCTCGTCCCACTGCTGCTTGAGCTTCTCGATGCTGAGACCGCCCGCGTAGCCCGAGGTCTGCGAGTGCTCGGTCACCGTGTAGTAGGTGAGGCCGAGCGCCTTCGCAGCGCGCGCCATCTCTTCGAGCGAGTTGATGCCGTCGCTCCAGGTGGTGTGGGCGTGCACGTTGCCGACGATGTCTTTACGGCTGATCAGATCTTCCGGCAGTTCATGAGCGAGCGCGGCTTCGATCTCGCCCCAGTCTTCGCGGAGCTCGGGCGGCACGAACTGCATGCCGAGCAGCGCGTAGAGATCGGCCTCGTCACGAATGGGCAGCTTTGCTTCGGCGCTCTCGTGTTTCGCCACGCCGGCCTTCGCGGCGGCGTTCTCACCTTCCTTCATGCGGAAGACGCCCCACTCGCTGATGGTGAGCCCCTTCTCGAGGGCGAGGCCGCGCAGCTTGATGTGGTGGCCCTTGCTGCCGGTGAAGTGATGGAGCGCCGAGGCGAAGTCTTCGTCGGGCAGCACGCGAAGATCGACCTGCAGGTCGGTGTCCTTCAGGCGCACGGAGGACTTCGACTCGCCCGCGCCGATGAGCTCGGCCACGAGGGGGAACTTGTGGAAGTGCGCGAAGACGGGCTGCGCGTCGGGCGCCGAGGCGATGATGTCGACGTCGGCGACGGTCTCTTTCTGGCGTCGCACCGAGCCGCCGAGGCTGGCGCGCTTCACGCCAGGCGCCTGCTTGATCCACTCCAGGAGCGCGTCGGCCTGCGGGAGCACGTCACCGAGGCGCTTCCGCCCACCGGTCGATGCCGCGCGCTTCGCCACCTGCAGGCCGTTGATGAGCTTCTCTTCGGTCTTCTGGCCGAAGCCCTTCAGCGTGCGAACGCGCTGCTCCTGACAGGCCTTCTCGAGCTCTTCGATGCTCCCGACGCCGAGCTGTTCGAACAGCGCGCGGGCCTTCTTGGGGCCGAGGTCGGGCACGGTCATCAGCTCGAGGATCTTCGGGGGAAACTTCGCGCGAATCTCTTCGAGCGCCGTCATCTTTCCCGTCGTCGCGAGCTCTTCGATCTTCTTCGCGATGCTCTCGCCGATGCCGGGGAGCGAGGTGAGCGCCTTCTTCTCGATGATGGCGCCGAGGTCGTCGGTCAGGCCGGCGATGCGCTCGGCGGCGATGTCGTAGGCGCGCACCTTGAAGGCGTTTTCGCCGTTGAGCTGCAGATAGGCGCCGAGGTCGCGCAGGGCCTTCACCACCGCCGTCTTGTCCACGTTCGACATGCGGCCCACCATAACAACGAGGAGCAGGCGAACCGCGTGGAACGTGGCTATGAGGCGCGCGCCATGAGCGATTCACGAATCACGCTGGGGCCGGCCGACCTGCAGGAAGGGGAGCTGCGCGGCTACGCGGTCGGCAAGCGCAACGTGCTGGTGGCCTGCGTGAACGGGCGGCTCAAGGCGCTCGACGACTGGTGTAACCACGGCGGGTGTCTCTTGTCTGGTGGGCGCGTCGAGAAGAACCTGGTCGTGTGCCCCTGCCACGAGGTCGGCTTCGATCTCGACACGGGGAAGAACGAGACGTCTCCCGGCATCTGTGACGATCAGCCCGCGTTCAAGACCGAGGTCGAAGACGGTCAGGTCGTGGTCATCGGCTTCAACCCGAACCCCTGAAGGAACGCTCATGGCGCACGAAGGTCACGACCACGATCACGATCATCACCACCATCATCACGACTCCGTGCACGAGCACCGGCACGCGGCGGCGACCGTGAGCGCGTGGGTGATCACCTGCAGCGACACGCGCAACGGAGCCACCGACGAAGGCGGGCCGGCGATTCGGCACGCGTTGGAGCACGAGGGCCACACGGTCGTCGGCAGCTCGCTCGTGCGCGACACGGCGCAGGAGATTCGGCACGCGATGGATCAGGCGAAGGCCTCGGGCGTGCGGGCGATCATCCTCACCGGAGGCACGGGGTTGTCGTCGCGAGACGTGACGGTGGAGACGGTGACGCCGCTCTTCCAGCGCACCATCGACGGCTTCGGAGAGCTCTTTCGCATGCTCTCGTTCCAGCAGATCGGCTCGGCGGCGATGGCGACGCGGGCGATCGCGGGCGTGTGGGACGGCGTGGTGGTGTTCGCGCTGCCCGGTTCTCCCGCGGGCGTGAAGCTGGCGATGGAGAAGCTGGTTGCTCCCGAGCTGGGTCACCTCGTTCGTGAAGTCTCGCGCTGACCCGTGCTGTCGAAGGCGCGCGCCACCCGGCTCAAACCGCTGCTCGATGCACTGACCGATCCACGGCCGTGGGCCGATCGTGTTCGGGCCGATCCCGTCGAGTTCCCGCATCGGTACGAAGACCCGCGCGACATCGAGGTGGTGGCGTTGTTGTCGGCGTCGCTCGCGTATGGGCGGGCCGATCTCTTCAAGCCGAAGATTCAGTCGATCCTCGACGAGCTGGGAAAGCGGCCGGCGAAGCGCGTCGCGTCGCTGCGCGTGAACGAGCTGAAGCCGATGCTCGAAGGGTTCGTGTACCGGTTCAACCTGCCGGCCGATCTCGGCGTGTTGTTGATGGGCATGGGCGCGTGCCTCGAGCGGTACGGCTCGCTGGAGGACGTCTTTCTCTCGGCGCGGCAACAGAGCGGGCATCGCGAGGCGTTGTCGACGTTCGCGCGAACGGTGCGAGACGCAGCGCCGCGGAAGGAGATCGTGCGGGCGCTGGGCAACGTTCGCGGGCTCGATCACCTGCTGCCGACGGGCAGTGGAGCGGCGAAGCGGCTGTCGCTCTACCTGCGGTGGATGGTGCGCGGCCCCGACGCGATCGACTTCGGCATCTGGACGCGCGTGAAGCCGTCGGAGCTCGTCATTCCGCTCGACACGCACATCGCGCGGCTGTCGACGTGGCTCGGGCTGACGTCGCGGCAGACGCAGGGCTGGCCGATGGCGCTCGAGATCACCGAGTCGTTGCGGCAGCTCGATGGCGCCGACCCGGTTCGGTACGACTTCGGGCTCTGTCACTTCGGCATGAGCGGCGCGTGCCCCGTGCACCCGGTGAAAGAGAACTGTCTGAAGTGCCCGATGCGCGACGAATGCCGCATCGGCAAGAAGGCTCAGAAGCCCTGATAGACGCGCCAGAACGCGCCGTTGCTGTCGCTGAACGCGAGCCCCGTCGCGGGATCTTGAAACTGAACGAGATCGGGCAGGCCATCGCCGGTCAGGTCGGTCACGCTCCAGCTGGCGCCTGAGACCGAGCGGAAGCCATCAGGCGTCGGCCCGACAGGAACCGGCCACAAGGTCGCGATCGTCGAGAAGCCCGCGCGGCCGGTCGCGAAGTACACACGCCAGCTCGGGTTGCTCGGCGTCGTGGTGAACGGCCGGCCGGTCGCAGGGTCGG
>JAEUJR010001152.1 GCA_016793585.1 Archangium sp. | reverse complement strand
GGTGGCGGAACGTCAGGTGGCGGAACGTCAGGTGGCGGAACGTCAGGTGGCGGAACGTCAGGTGGCGGAACGTCAGGTGGCGGAACGTCAGGCGGCGGAACGTCAGGCGGCGGATCAGCAACCTGTGGACTGTGCGCTGGGTGCTGTGACGGCGCTCAGTGCATCGCCACGCCCACGTCCCTCACCTGCGGCCTCGGAGGCTCGGCGTGTTTCGCCTGCGACCTGCAGTCTGCCGATTCATGCGTCGTCGGTAGCTGTCGATGCGGCTCGCTTGCTCCGTGCGGTCCTGGAACGTCATGTGTGAGCGGCGCCTGTGTCGCGCGTTCATGGACCCGTCGCACGACCATCGGTTCACCACCTGCGCGCCACGGCGCCTCACTCGTCCACGACGCTGCACGCAACGTCACGGTCCTTCATGGTGGTCGCAACGGGACGACCCCGGTCGGAGGAACGTGGGAGTTCGCAGGCGGCTCGGGCACGTGGTCACTCGTCTCGAACTCCGGCCCCACCAGCGACTTCTCGGCGATGGCGTGGGACCCCGTTCACCACGAGGCAGTGCTCTTCGGCGGTTTCCAGACAGGTGGCGAGACCTGGACATGGAACGGCAGTACCTGGTCGCAGCGAACGCCGGCGACGACGCCTCCCGAACGCGCGCAGCACGCGATGGCGTGGGACCCCGACCGTCAGCGCGTCGTGCTCTTCGGCGGCAGGTCGACCACCTCCGCCAATCGCCGCAGCGACCTCTGGGAGTGGGACGGCTCGACCTGGCAACAGCGGCCGACCTCGACGGGTCCTGTCGGGCTCGTCACGACGATGGCCTACGACACCGCCCGGCACGTTCTGGTGGTCTTCGCCCCGCAGGACCAACTGCCGAACCATGACCTGTGGGAGCTCGGGAGTGGGACGAGCTGGTTGCTCCGCTCTCCCTCGAGCCCACCGTCGGCTCGCTTCGGAGCGGCGGTCGCCTTCGATGCCAGCTCGTCGCGCGTCGTTGTGGTGGGCGGGAAGCCGGACAGCACGACGTATCTCGCAGACGCGTTCGCGACCGATGGTGTGACCTGGTCGACGCTGAGCCCGAGCTGCGGTGAGCGCGCCTACGCCGCCATCACGTGGGACTCCGCGAGAAGGAAGCTCGTCGTGTTCGGCGGCGTGAACTCGAGCGGGCCGCTGAGCGACACGTGGGAGTTCTGAGCTGAGCTGCAGTCTCGCAGTAGGGTTCGCCGCCATGGCGCGACGATTCGAGTTCTCCGAGGGCAGCTCCAACAAGTTCTGGGAAGTCTGGTGTGAAGGCGCGGCGCTGCACACGCGCTACGGCAAGCTTGGCGCGAATGGCCAGACGACGGTGAAGGCGTACTCGTCGCCAGAAGCGGCGGCGCTCTTCGAAGCCATGCTCATCAAGCAGAAGACGAAGAAGGGCTACGTCGAGACGACGACGGCCGCTCCAGCCGCGGCGCCGAAGGTCGAGCCGAAGCCGCCGAAGGTGAAGCTGACGCCGTTCCTCACCCGCCTCGAGAAGGACGCGGCGCTGCGGAAGATGTTGGGCAAGACCGACCTCTCGCCCGAAGACCCGAACTCGCTGCCCGACTGGGCCGACGTCGAAGCCGACGTGCGCGAATCGGGCTTTCTGCGCGCGGCCGTGTGGACGCCCATCACCGACCTCACGTGGATTCCACTGCTGCCCAACGTGAAGGTGCTCGAGCTCGGCATCACCGACAAGACCGACCTGCGGCCGCTCGCCGAGGTGAAGTCGCTCGTGCACGTGAAGCTCGAAGGCACCACGAAGCGCCCGGTCGACCTCTCGTTCGCGTCGTCGTTGCCGAAGCTCGAGAAGGTCGAGCTGCGTGGCCCGCGCGTCGATTCGCTCGCGCCGCTGAAGTC
>JAEUJR010001140.1 GCA_016793585.1 Archangium sp. | reverse complement strand
CCCTCTTCGCGGAGCAGCACGGAGATGACGTCACGAACGGACTCGTCGTCGTCGACGATGAGGATTCTGGCCGGCGGCGGGGGAAGAGCTTCCACGGGGCAAATCTCTCGAAAGCGGGCCCCGAAATCCACCCCAACGACGCGGTCAGGCGAACCGCTGGGGGCGGAACGGCGCCAGATCGACGCTGGTGCGCTCCCCTCGAACGAGCTGGCCGACCAGCTTCGCCGTGATGGGGGCGAGCAGAATGCCGTTTCGGTAGTGGCCGCTGGCGATGAGCAGCCCCTCCTGGCTGCCCGGGCCCAACATGGGCAGGGCGTCCTCCGTCCACGGGCGAAGCCCCGCCCAGAAGTGCTCGACCGTCGCGCCCTTCAGCAGCGGGCACGCACGGGTCGCCTGGGCCAGCACGGTCGCCAGCCCCTCGGCCGTCACCCGCTTGTCGTAGCCGACGAGCTCCACGGTCGTTCCGCAGATCACGTGGCCATCGGCGCGCGGCACCACGTACCCCAGCCCCGCCTTGAGAATGTGCTTCACCGGCGGCAGCCGCAGCACGAGCTCGACCATCTGGCCGCGGGCCGGCTTGAGGTGCCGGGGGTCGATGGCGGCGCCGGGAATCAGTGAGGACCAGGAGCCTGCCGCGACGATCGTCAGGTCGGCCTTCAGCGCTTCACCGTCGAGATCGACGCCTTCGACCCGCCCATTCGTCTGGAGCAGCCCGCGCACGTACCCGGTCTTGAAGGTGACGTGGCGCTTCGCCGCCGCCAGCGACAACGCCTGCATCAGCTTCTTCGGATCGACCTGATGATCGTCGGGGAAGTGCGCGGCGGCTTCGATCTCGGGCGCTGCGCTTGGCTCGAGCGCTCGCACCTCGGCGCCCGAGAGCAGCGTCGCGCGAAGCCCAGCCGCCTGCTGCCACGCCACCGTCGCTTCGAGCTCGTGGGCCTGCGCCTCGGTGTACCCGAGCTGCAGCGCGCCCGACTCGAGGTAGGCGACGTCGACGCCGCTCTCGGCGCCCAGCGTCTTCGCCCAGGCAGGGTAGAGCCCACGGCTGCGCATCGAGAGCTCGAGCATCGGCCCCGGAGCCTGTGCCTCGAGCTGCGGGGCGAGCATTCCAGCTGCGGCGGTCGACGCTTCAGCCCCCGGAATCGAGCGCTCGAGCACGGTGACGTCGATCTTCGACTGCGCCAGCTCACACGCGATGGCGGTGCCCATCACGCCGCCGCCCACGATCGCCACCTTCACGGAGCGCCTCCGTCGAGCATGACGATCGGGGTGATGGTGAGCGTCGGCGACACGCGCTGGTGCGTCTTCCAGAAGAACCAGACGAACGAGAAGAGCGTCAACACCATCAACACGATCGTCCGGGTCGGAAACTTCGGCACGAAGCCCACCTTCTCACGCCGAACGCGTCAGGTTGCCAGCAGATCGACCTGCCACACGAGGCTTGCGAACGATCACCCGTGCGCCTACTCACCCGGCAACTTCTTTTCTCAACGGAGGCTGTCGTGGCTGACGCATTCGACGTGGTGATCATCGGTTCCGGTCCTGGTGGGTACGTGGCGGCGATTCGCGCCGGGCAGCTCGGCCTCAAGACCGCGCTCGTCGAGAAGGACAAGAAGCTCGGCGGCACGTGCCTGCACCGTGGCTGCATTCCCACCAAGTCGCTGCTGTGGACGGCCGAGCTCTTCGCCCACATTCAGCACGCGGCCGAGTTCGGCATCAACGTGGCGAACCCGATCGTCGACTGGGCCCAGGCGCAGAAGCACAAGCAGAAGGTCGTCGACAAGGGCGCCGCCGGCATCGACTTCTTGATGAAGAAGAACAAGGTCACCGTCTTCAAGGGCTTCGGCTCCATCGCCGGCAAGGGCAAGGTCGAGGTCAAGCTGACCGAAGGCGGCACCACCCAGGTGCTCGACACGAAGAACATCGTGATCGCCACCGGCTCGGTCGTCACCACGCTGCCCAGCATCAAGATCGACGATCAGCGCATTCTCTCGAGCGACTCGATCCTCACGCTCGATCGTATTCCCAAGAGCCTCATCGTGCTGGGCGCCGGCGCCGTCGGCACCGAGTTCGCGTCGGTGTTCGCCCACGTCGGCTCGCAGGTAACGATCATCGAGTTCATGCCGAACCTGCTGCCCATCGAAGACATCGACGCCTCGAAGGAGCTCGAGAAGTTCTTCAAGCGCCGCAAGATCGAGGTGATGACGTCGACGAAGTTCGAGTCGATCGAGACGACGCCCACGGGCGTGAAGGTGGTCGTGACGCTGCCCGACGGCACGAAGAAGACGCTCGAGTCGGAGTACTTCCTCTCGGCGGTCGGCCGCGCGCCCGTCACCAAGGGCATCGGGCTCGAGAAGACGAACATTCAGCTGATGCCCAAGGGCACCATTCAGGTCGACTCGATGATGCGCACGTCGGAGCCGAACGTGTACGCGATCGGCGACATCACGCCGTACCCGTGGCTCGCGCACTGCGCGTCGGCCCAGGGCATCGTCGCGGTCGAGCACATCGCCGGGAAGAACCCGCACCCCGTGAACTACGACCGCGTGCCGAACGCGACGTACTGCTACCCCGAGGTGGCCTCGGTCGGGCTCACCGAGAAGAAGGCGAAGGAGAAGGGCTACGACGTCAAGACGGGCATCTTCCCCTTCAGCGCCATCACCAAGGCCTCGATCAGCGACGAGGGCATGGGCATGGTGAAGATCGTCTCTGACAAGAAGTACGACGAGGTGCTCGGCGTTCACCTGGTCGGCCCGCACGCGACCGAGCTGCTGGCCGAGGCCTGCGTG
>JAEUJR010001129.1 GCA_016793585.1 Archangium sp. | reverse complement strand
GACCCGATGAACACCGGCCTCGTCGTCATCTTCATGTCCGACGAAGACAACAAGTCGATTCGCCCGGGCATGTTCGGCTCGTACATCACCGACTACCGCATGGAGAACGCGGTGGCCTTCAGCATCGTGGGCCCCAAACCGACGGGCTGCATTCGGGTCGGCCGCGGTGAGGCGCAGCCGGGCGACCAGTACATCGACCTCGCCAACGCCACGGGCGGCAGCTCGGGCAGCATCTGCAACCCCAACCTCACCGAGGTCATCGAAGAGGTCGTCATCGGCGCGCTCGGCGCCTCGAGCCGCACGCCCATGGAGCGCCGACCCATCTCGGGCTCGCTCACCGCCCGCACCACGATGCCGCTCGAGCGCAACCGCACCAATGGCTTCGACTACGAGCCGGCCGGCAACTCGCTGCTCTTCTTCGGCCAGGCGGCGCCCATGGTGGGCACGCCGTACGACGCGGCGTACCAGTTCTTCAACTACATCGACTGAAACGCCCACCCATGCTCTCGCTCTTCGTCTCGCTCTCGGTGCTCGGAGGAGCGCCGCGCGGCCTCGCCGTGAAGGACAACACCGACCTCGTCACGCAGGTCGACGCGCGTCTGCCGAAGTGGCTCGTGCTGGGCGGCGACCGCAAGGCGCTGCTCGCGAACAAGAAGGAGATCGCCGCGTACATCGACACCCTGCCCGTCGCGGCCGTCGACCGGAAACGAATGGCTGCAGCGGTGCTCGAGGAGCAGGCGCTCCCGTCGGGCGCGCAGTCGTTCGACGCGGTGAAGGCGCTCGTGCGCGTGACAGGGGGCCAGACGACGGTGGGCTTGTTCGACGGTCAGGGCAACCAGTGCTCGTCGGGCTTCTTCAGCATCACGGGGAAACCCGGCGGGCGGCTGGTGCTGCTGGGCGGGCCCATCGTCGACCAGCGCACGCTCGAGGCCGAGCTCGAGAGCGCGAAGAGGCTCGAGGCGACGGTCGAGCTCTTCGAGAAGAAGGACGGAGCGTGGGTGAAGCTGGCTGCTCCCGCGCCGCCGAAGCCGACCTGCACCGACGAGCTCCAGAAGGCCGCCAAGTCGGTCTTCATCGCCGAGAAGTCGTACTTCGCCGAGTACGACGCGTACTCGAACGACCTCGCGAAGGTGGGCATCGACGTGAAGTCGCTCGGCGTCACCTCGGTGAAGGTCGACCTCAAGGGCACGGGCCCCACCGGCTCCTTCACCGCCGAGGTCGTCAGGCAGGGCGGCGTCGCGCGCATCGACGACCTGGGCGCCGTCACCGTCGTGAAGCCCTGCGCGCCCTGAAGCAGAGGCTCGAAGAGGTTTTTCTGCGGTCGAGTTGCATGGCTTCGGGCCGGGGAGTACTCCCCGCGCCCGGGGAGAAAACATGACCATTCATTCACGATTCTTGTCGCTGGCGCTCGCGGTGTTCGCCGTCGCCTGCGGAGCGCCCGAGCCCACGTTTCAGGTTCGCGAGACGCTTCAGCAGCTCTACATCACGCACGCCGAGCCGGGCGCGACCCTCGAGGTCTCACGCAACGGCAAGCCGGTGACGACGGGCGTGGCCGACGCGCTGGGCTCGCTGGTGGTGCGCGGGCTCGAGCCGGGCACGGGCTATGTGGTGAAGGTGGCAGGCGCGAAGGAGCAGACGCGGCCCCTCACCGTGAAGTCGCTCGAGCAGCTGCCGCCGAAGCCCGAGCTGTACACGGGCCAGAAGCTCGAGGCGGGCTTCAACTACCTCACCATGCGCGACGGCACGAAGTTGTCGGCGTGGGTGACGCTGCCGAAGGGCAAGGGGCCGTTCCCCACGGTGGTGAACTACTCGGGCTACGCGGCGTCGCGGCCGGGCGAGCCCATCAAGGACTTCGAGTTTCTCTGCGACGAGTTCCCGGTGGTGTGCGCGACGCCGCAAGACGCGTCGGCGCTCTTCGCGGGCATGATGGACTACGCGACGGTGAGCGTGAACATGCGCGGCACGGGGTGCTCGGGTGGCGCGTACGACTACTTCGAGCAGCTGCAGTTGCTCGACGGCTACGACGTCATCGAGACGGTCGCCGCGCAGAGCTGGGTGCAGCACCACCAGGTCGGCATGGTGGGCCTCTCGTACCCCGGCATCTCGCAGCTCTTCGTCGCCGCCCAGCGCCCGCCCGGCCTGGCCGCCATCGCGCCCATGTCGGTCATCGGCAGCACCACCACCACGCTGTTGCCGGGCGGCATCTTGAACGACGGCTTCGCCATCTCGTGGGTGAAGAACGTGCTCAGCAAGGCCGTGCCCTACGGCCAGGGCTGGGAGCAGGCGCGCGTCGATGGCGGTGACGAGACGTGCCGCGAGAACCAGCTGCTGCACGGCCAGCTCGTCGACAACGTGGCGCAGGCGCGGCTCATCGAGTTCCACGACCCGGCGCAGCACGACCGCTACGACCCCTCGCTGTTCGTGAACCGCATCGAGGTGCCTACCTTCCTCACCGGCGCGTGGCACGACGAGCAGACCGGCCCGTACTTCTTCCTGCTCTTCGACAAGTTCACCGGCAGCGACGCGGTTCGTTTCACCGCGCTCAACGGCGTGCACATCGACGGCTTCGCGCCCGAGGTGCTGGCCGAGTGGCACGCGTTCCTCGAGTTGTTCGTGGCTCGCCGTGTGCCGCGCGACCCGGCGACGTTCCGCAACTTCAGCCCGTTCGTCTTCGACCAGGTCTTCAAGTCGAAGCAGACGTTGCCGCAGACGAGGTGGACGCAGTTCTCCTCGCGTGACGAAGCGGTGGCGGCGTGGAAGGCCGAACCACGGCTCAAGGTCATCTTCGAGAGCGGCGCCGGAGACGCGAGGGACCTCGGGGCGCCGAAGGGCACCTTCACGCATGGCTTCCGCCAGTGGCCGCCCGAGGGGCAGCAGCCGACGACGCTCTTCTTCCAGCCCGATGGAACGCTGGGTGAGGCGACACCTTCGCCCATGGGCCTGCCGGCGCGCTTCCTCTACGACCCGCTCGCGGGCCAGCGCGGCATTCTCGGCATGGGCGGAGACGTCTGGGACAAGCTGCCGAAGTACGAGTGGCGCGACGCCATGCAGGACCACGCCATCGTCTTCGAAGGCGGCACGTTCACCGCCGACACGGTGCTGCTCGGCACGGCGAGCGTCGACCTGTGGGTGCAGTCACCCGTCGAGAGCGCCGACCTGCAGGTGACGCTGAGCGAAGTGCGCAGCGACGGCAAAGAGGTGTACCTGCAGTCGGGCTGGCTGCGCGCCGGTCACCGCAAGCCGGGCCCGAACGCGACGGCGTTGTGGCCAGACCAGACCTACTTGCAGGAGAGCTGGGCGCCGCTGCCCATCAACCAGTGGGCCGAGGTTCGCATCGGCACGGCGGGCTTCGCGCACGTGCTGCGCGCGGGCTCGAAGGTGCGCGTCACCGTCGACACGCCCGGAGGCACGCGCGCCGACTGGCGCTTCGCCATCAAACCGCTGACGGGCGAAGTGGCCTATCTCGTCGGCACCGACGCGGCGCACGCCTCGAAGCTGGTGCTACCGGTGGTGCAGAACGTGACGGTGCCGTCGATGCCGCCGCCGTGCCCGTCACTGCGTGGGCAGCCGTGCCGTGACGCTCGCCCGCACGTGAACCTCACGGGCATGCCGCGCTGATTCAGCGGCCCTCCCACGCGGCCTCGGCCGGCAGCTCGAAGCGCTCGAGCGTCACCAGCCAGGCCGCGCCCTGGTGCTGAATCACCGTGATGTCGCTGCCCTTGGTGAGCGCTTCGGCGCGTTTCTTCTCGGTGCCGGGCAGCGTGAGCGACACACAGTCGGGCGCGAGCGCCTTCTTGCCCTGGTCGGGCGTGGGCCAGCCGCTCGGCCAGCCCTTCTTCAAAGGAGCAGCCTTCGTCTGACAGACGCGCAGCGCGAGCAGCTCGGGTTCGTACGGTTTGAGCTGCTGGTGCTGCCACGTCGAGAGTGCATCGAGCGCCTTCTGCAGTGATGTCGGCGCCGCAGCTCGGTGTGTCGGTTCGTCGAGCCGCCCGAAGAAGCGCACCGTCTTGCGGACGTCTCCCTTCCACCGCGTGACGAGGTGCGCGGGCGGGTGCATCTCGCGGGTGCCTTCGTAGCTGTCCTTCAACGAGAAGAACTCGCTGCCGCCGGCGTCGAAGAGGGCCGCGCGTTCGGCGCCCGTCAGCATCACCGAGCGCACCTCACCATCTCTCGTCACCACCACCAGGCCATCGTCGTAGGCGACGAGGTGCGGCAGCGAGAACGTCTGTTCCCACGGCTTTCCCGACGGCGGGCGAACGTCGTGGTGCATGACCCAGTAGGCGATGATGGGCTTGCGGGGCTCTGCGAAGGCCGAGCTGGCGAGCATGAGGGCGAGCGCGAACGTCTTCATCGCCCCAGTCTCCGACACTTCGAGGCGGAGCGTCTCGTCAGTTCTCCGGAGGCGCCTCCGCGAGCTCGAGCTGCACCTCGTTCGTGCGCATGAACCACGGCGTGAACGGGCTCTCCGACGCTCTTCAGGCCGGCGGCCGTGTCACGGAACTCCAGCCCGAGAGGAGCCGCGCGAGGGCCATTCGCATCGTGCTGGCTGGTACCGGCCCGGCCTGACCGTGCTTCACGGAGTGCGTTGGCTCACCGCGTCTGGGTGGGGCCGCTCGGCGCGCGCCTTGAGGCCCTCGAGCATGCCGTGCTCCATCAGCGCGACGCCGGGCTCGATGAGCTCCTGCCAGAGCTGCGCGACGCCGGTGCGGTTTCGAACGAGCAGCCGCGTGCCCGAGCCCTCGCGGCGAAGGTCGAAGGCCCACGTCGTCACCGGCGCGCCCTGGTCTTCGATGGCAATCACCCACGCGCTGGGCGGCGTCACCTCTTTCACCACGTAGACCATCGGCGGGCCGGTGCCTTCGGGGCACATGCGCACGACGTCGCCTGGCTTCGTCTGCCACGCCTCGACGATGCGTTCGCCGTTCACCAGCGGGCAGCCCACCAGGTTCGTCTCGAACCAGTCGTGGCTGTAGAAGGCGGCGCGGCCAGCGCCCATCTGCGCGACCCACGGGAACACGACCTCGGGCGCCGCGGCGATGGAGATGCCACGCGTCGTCTGCCGCTGGGGGTTGGGAATCAGCGCGTCACCGGCGAGCGGTTGGGCGCACTCTGCGTCACTGGCGCCCCACGACATCGCGGCGCGCCTCACGCCGAGCACCCAGAGCAGCGGCGGAAGCACGAGCAGCGCTGCGAGCACCACGCCCAGCCACTTCAAGACTCGTTTCATGCCAACGGGTCGATGCATCTTTCTCGCCGACGTCGTTCAGGCGCAGCGGGCGCAGGCGCTCGCAGAAACTGCATGACGTCGGTCACGAGCGCGCGCGAACGAGTCGACGCACCGCCTCGGAGAGCTCCGCTTCGTTCAGGTGCGCGAACCCGAGCCGCAGCGCGTGGAGTCTCCGGCCCGTGGGCGAGAAGGCGCTGCCTGGAAAGAACCGTACGCCCTGCTTCAGCGCGCGCGCGGCCCACGCGTCGACGTCGACGGAGCGCGGAACCGTCGCCCAGAGCCCGAGCCCACCCCGCGGCACCTCGAACGACAGCGCGTCACCAAGCTCACGACGCAGCAACTCGACCAGCAGGTCACGCCGCTCGAGGAAGACGCGTCGGGCCTTGAGCGAGTGGCGCTGCACTTCACCGTCTTCGAGCATCTCGGCGAGCGCGCGCTCGAGCCCGGCGTCACCGGTGCGGTCGACCTGCCCACGAACGGCGAGCAGCGTGTCTCGCAGCTCCTTTGGCGCGACGACGAAGCCGGTGCGCAGCCCGGGCGCGAGGGCCTTCGACAACGTGCCCACGTAGACGACGACGCCCGCGCGGTCCTGAGAGGCGAGGGGAAGCCCGGCCGGCCCTTCGAAGGTGAACTCGAAGTCGGTGTCGAGCTCGAGCAGCGGCAGGCGTCTTCGTCTCGCGAACTCGAGCAGCGCCAGCCGACGTCGCGCCGAGAGCGTCACCGTGGTCGGGTCCTGCGTGTTCGGCGTGAGCAGCACCGCGCGCAGCGGCGTCTTCACGGCCATGAGCTTCTCGACGTCGAGCCCTTCGCCATCGACCGGAATCGGCAGCGCCCTCACACCGAGACACGTGAACGCATCGCGGTACGAGGGGTAGCCGGGTGACTCGACGGCGATGGTGTCTGCCGGCCGTGTGAGGGCGAGCGCGAGCAGGTGCATCGCGAGCTGGCTGCCTCGCGTGATGACGACGTCGTCTTCGGTGCAGGGAATGCCGCGGCGGGCGCTGAGCTGGGCCGCGAGCGCGCGACGAAGGCGTTCGTCTCCCGCGGGGTGCCCGAAGCCGAGCAGGCGCCCTTTGGAATGACGCAACGAGCGTCGATACGCGCGAGCCAGCACTGTCGCATCGAACAGCCGCGGGTCTGGCAGGCCAGACGAGAAGTCGAGCACGCCCTTCGGCACCGCCTCGAACGCGCGAGAGGAGCCGGGCCA
This sequence comes from Archangium sp., assembly GCA_016793585.1. The sequence goes on along the minus strand of JAEUJR010001129.1, from coordinate 2,543 downwards.
GGAGCGCACGCCGAAGCCGAGCCCACGCGCCGCTCCAGCCCCGACGTCGTGCGGAATCGGGAGCGTCGTCGTCACCCGCGTCGCCCGCCCATGCCGCTTCTCGACCCACCCCTGCGCGGCGAGCTCGTCGATGGCAGCGTTGACGGTGTTGCGGTGCACGCCGAGCCCGTCTGCGAGCGTGCGGGTGCCGTCGAGCGCGGCGCCGGGCTTCAGGGCTCCCGAACGAATGGCCGCCACCACCTGCTGCACGAGCTGCTGGGGCAGGGCGACGTGGGAGCGCCGGTCGAGAGCGAACACTTCACTGGTCTATCGAAAATTCGCCGACTGGTCCTGTCTCGGTAGACCAGTCGAAGGCAGGGTGTGCGCACTCGAAGCCGCTCTGGAGGCCGTCATGTCGCGAATCGCCTGGTCGTTGCTCGTCGTGCTCGCCGCCTGTGGAACCCCGGTGGAGGACTCCGCCGCCACCATCACCCTCTCGCCTGAAGACATCGAGCAGGGCGCGGTCACCGCCGAGCTCAAGCTCGCGAAGGAGGACCTGCGCGACAGCGTCGACGTCATGTCGTGGAACGTCGAGTGGTTCGGCTCGGTCGAGGAGGGCCCCACGAACGAGGCGCTGCAGCAGGCGAACGTCGCGAAGGTGCTGCAGCAGACGGCGCCCGACCTGGTGGGGCTGGTCGAGGTCGTCTCGGAAGAGGCCTTCGCGACGTTGATGACGAAGCTGCCCGAGCACCGCGGCCTGCTGGTGACCGACCCGTCGGTGATGCAGGGCCGCGACTTCTACTGGGCGAAGGAGCAGAAGGTCGCCCTCGTGTACCACCGGCGCTTCACGGTCGAGTCGGCGCGCGTGGTGTTGACCGAGGCGCAGGCGTCGTTCGGTGGCCGGCCTCCGCTCGAGGTGAAGCTGCGCTTCGAAGAGGCCGGGCACGCGCGAACGCTGGTGGTGCTGGTCGCGCACTTCAAGGCGATGGCGAACCTCGACGGCTACACCCGCCGCACCGAAGCGGCCGTCGCGCTCAAGCGCTTCCTCGACACCGAGTACCCGACGCGCTGGGTGCTGGTGGTGGGCGACTTCAACGACGACCTCGACGTCTCGACGTATCGGCGGAGCGCCACGCCGTTCGCGCCGTTCCTCTCCGATGGCGGGTACCGCTTCACGACCGACGCGCTCACGAAGGCGAACATCTCGACGACGCTCACGTTCAACTCCACCATCGACCACCACCTCGCGACCAACGCGCTGGCCGCGCGGTTCCTCGAGGGCTCGGCCAGAGTGGTGAACGTGCCGGCGGTGCTGCCCGACGCGAAGACGACGACCAGCGACCATCTGCCGGTGGTGACCCGCTACGACCTGCGGTGACTGAAAACGAAGATGCCGGCGCAGCGCCCGAAGGCGCTGCCCGGCATCGTCATCGGAGGTCGACTGGCTTCGTCAGCGGCCGTAGAGCTCTTTGTGGAGCGCGTCGACCGTCTTGGCCGAGGTGTCGAACAGCTCGGCGTCACGCAGGTGCATGAGCGTCTTCGCGTCGACCTTCTTGTAGTCCTTGCGAACCTTCGCGTCGGCCTCCGACGCCTCCTCCTGCAGCTCCTGGTACAGCTTGAGGATGGAGGACTTGCGCAGCACGGTGGGGTCTTCGGTGACGCGCTTCTCGATGTTCTCGAACTTGGCGTGCCACGCGGGGTAGCCGTTGCCGCTCGGAATGGCGGCGGGAGGCGGCGGCTTCACGTCGGGCTCGGCGGCGGCGACCGGCTTCTCGACGGGCTTCTCGACCGGCTTCTCCACCTTCTCTTCGGGCGGAGGCGGCTTCTTCGCGTCGACCTTCTCCTTCGCGTCTTCGGCGGCCTTGGCGATCTCCTCCTTGCCCTTCTTCACGGCCTCGTTGCCCTTCTTCACCGCCTCTTCGCCAGCCTTCTTGGCGTCTTCAGCGGCCTTCTCGGCGTCGGCAGTGGCGGCGGCAGCAGCCTTCATCGCGGCCTTCGACTGCTTGTACGCCTCTTCGGCCTGCTTGATCTGTTCGGCCGTGGCTCCAGCAGCCTTCATCGCCTCGAGCGCCTGCTTCTGCGCATCATCGACATCGCCCACGTCGACGTCACCACCCGAGCCCGACGACGCGATGGCGACGCCACCACCACCACCCGAGAGCGCGGCCGGAATGCCAGCGAGCGCACCGAGCGCCGTGAGGGCCATGAGCACGAGCGCGACGATCTTCACCCACTTCGCCGTCTGGAAGTGCTCCATCCACTTGTAGAAGACGAAGAGCGAGAGCGCGCCGGTCACGGCCGAGAGCAGCACAGGCACCAGCCCGATGAAGGGAATGCCGAAGCGCGCTCGCAGGGCCGCGATGATGACGGTGAGGCCGCTGGGCAGCACGGCGATGATGACGGCCGTCTGCGTCTGCAGGAAGTAGTTGGTGCGGCCGCGCGCGTCGCTCTCGCCCTTGAAGAGCTTGGCGACGAGCCAGGTCATCAGCGGGTGCCAGATGATGCCGGTGATGACCGAGGCGACGACGGCGACGATGGCGCCGACGATGAGGCCGCTGATCAGG
>JAEUJR010001099.1 GCA_016793585.1 Archangium sp. | reverse complement strand
AGCCAGAGCCGGAAGAACTCGTTCGAGATGTCGTAGCCGATTTCAACTTCTGCCTTCGTCGAGGTCATGTCGGTCCTTCGTCCTGCGTGTGGAAACTTCGGTGGTGGTCGCGACGCTGTGTTTCTGGTTGCTCCGCTCGTGGCGTCCCACATTCGCTGGCCAGACTGTCGCGAACCTCGCCTGGCCAGCTCATCAGGGACTCCACTTCGCTACGCAACTGCGTCGCCGTTCATCTCGCGGGTGAGCCGGTCGAGCTCCTCCTTGAGAATGTCGGCCGTCTTCAGCAACTGCTCCGGCTTGTGCAGCGACGAGATGAAGAAGCGCAGGCGCGCCATGTCTTCTTCGACCGCCGGGTAGAGAATCGGCTGCACGTTCACGCCGCGCGTCTTGAGCGCGTCGGACAGCTGCAGGCACAGCACCGAGTTGCCGATGATGGCGGGCACCACGGCGGAGTCCTTCGACATGCCGGTGTTGATGCCGCGCGCCTTGAGCACCTCGAGGAAGTACTTCGCGTTCTGCTGCAGCTTCTGAACGCGCTCGGGGTGCTTGAGCATCTGGTGCGTCGAGGCGAGCGCGGCCGCGCAGTTCGGCGGTGAGAGACCGACCGAGTAGACGAAGCCGGGCGTCGTGTACTTGAGGTACTCGACGAGCGCGTGGCTGCCCGCGATGTAGCCGCCGCACGAGGCGAACGACTTCGAGAGCGTGCCCATCCACATGTCGACGTCGGCGCGGTTCACGTTGAAGTACTCGCCCACGCCCTTGCCCGTCTTGCCGACGACGCCGGCCGAGTGCGCCTCGTCGACGAGCATCATCGCCGTGTGCTTCTTCTTCACCTCGATGAACGCGGGCAGGTCGGGAATGTCACCGTCCATCGAGTAGGTGCCCTCGATGCAGATGAGCACGCGGCGGTAGTGCGGCCGCAGGCTGTTCAACATGCGGTCGAGCGCGGCGAAGTCGTTGTGCGGGAACGGGCGACGCTTCGCACCCGACAGCTTCGCGCCCTGAATGATGGAGTCGTGCGCGAGCGCGTCGTGGAGAATGAGGTCTCCGGCGCCGACGATGTGGCCGATGACGGTCACGTTCGTCGCGTGGCCCGAGACGAGCGCGATGCAGTCTTCGGTGCCGAAGAAGTCGGCCAGCGCCAGCTCGAGCTCGCGCGTCAGCGGCTTCTCACCCGACGCCACGCGGCTCGCCGACACCGACGTGCCGTACTTCGCGATGGCGTCTTGCGCGGCCTTGGTGACGACCGGGTCACCCGAGTTGCCGACGTAGTTGTACGACGAGAAGTTGATCATCTCCTTGCCGTTGACGACGGTGGTGTCACCGCAGATGGCCTCGTGCACCGAGAAGTACGGGTTGCGCAGACCGAAGGCCTCGGCCATCTGCAGCCGCTCCTGGAGCGCCTCGTACTCGGGGAACTTCGCCGGATTCCACGACGACTCGTCGAGCGCGAGCGCCGGCGCGTTGACCTCTTCGGCCGTCATCTCTTCTGCAGGAGCCGCAGCGACAGGCTCGGGAGCAGGCGCTGGAGCCACGGGAGCCGCAACCACCGCGCGGGGAGCCGAAGCCTTCGGCGCCTGCGTGGTGAACTTCGGGTCGCGCTTCTTGAACTCGGCCTTCGCGCCCGTCATGTACGCGAGCACCTTGCCCTGCGCGTCCTGCCACACGAGCGTGCCGGCGAAGACGTCTTCCGACGCGGCCTCGAACGTCACCGTGCACTTGATGGGGCCGAGGCCGAACGGCGCGAGCTGAACGAACTTGCCCACGCCCACCGGGAAGCCGGCGCGCTGCTGCTTCGTCCACGCCCAGTAGCCCGCGAGCTGGAACGAGGCGTCGATGATCAGCGGGTCGACCGCCCACGTCTGACGCAGCGGCTCCTTCACCCAGTCGGCCGGCGTGCTGCCCTTCACCCAGCCCACCACGCCTTCGTCGGCGAGCGTGTCGATGCGCGTGATGCCCTGCAGGCGCGGCCCGTGGAACGTGAAGCCCTTGTAGAAGTCCTCGAGCGTCATGGGCAGCGGGCCCGACGAGACGAGCGACTTGATGGCGGGCTGCTCGCCGTTCGCGCCGAGCGTCACCGTGCCGGCGTACGAGCGCGCGTTGCCCTGCGAGAGCGTCACCTTGAGCGGGCCGTTCTTGCCGCCGCGCAGCTGCTCCGTCACCGAGACGTCGAGCCACGTCGTGTCGGGCACCAGAATCGCGCGCTCGAGGGCGAAGTCGCTCACCGTGAACGGCGTGAAGCCGGGCGTCGAGGTCTTCGCGACGTCGAGCGCCGCAGCGGTGACGTGGTCGAGCGCCGCCGCGAGCGGCACCACGCGCTGACCGGCCATCGTGTGGTCGTTCAGGTAGATGTGGTTGAGGCGCGAGACGGGGAACGAGGTCGAGTGCGTGAGCGTGCGCTCCGGCAGGTTGCGGCCGATGAGCACTTCACCCGAACCACCGAGCAGCTCGACCATGAACGCCGAGACGCCTTCGTCATCGGCGAGGAAGGTGACGCCGCTCGCCTTGAGCTCGGCCTTCTTGAAGCCGGGAATCTTCCGCGCCATCTCGGAGTCTTCCCACGGCGGCGAGTCGATGGTGACGCAGCGGGTGCCAGGGCGGGCGAT
>JAEUJR010001085.1 GCA_016793585.1 Archangium sp. | reverse complement strand
ACCGACACCACCAGGTCGGTGCGCCTGCCTTCAGTTGCGCCAACGCACGACGCCACCCTCCGTGCGCTGCGGACGCCGCGCACGCTCACCGACACCACCAGGTCGGTGCGCTCCCTTCAGTTGCGGCAACACACGACGCCGTCCTCCGTGCGCTGCGGACAACCAGGAGACCGGCTCGATCCGGGCACGCTGACCGACACCGCGCAACACTGCGCGTCGATGCGCCCACGGTCGAAGAGACACGAGCTGCCACCGTCGGGAATCGTCGACGGCGCACGGCTCACGCCCGAGACGAGCAGACACCCGCGGCCCATGCCGGCCATGTCGTCACGCGTCGGGTCGCCCTGGCAGACGAGCGGCTCGCACCCATCGAAGCCATCGTTCGACGCGCGGTAGGCGAAACACCCGGGGAACGCCAACGCATCGCTCGTGCGCACGGTCGCCAGTTCGCTGTCGGTGTTGGTGCAGACGTGAAACCCGGCGCCACAAACCGAGTCAGCCGCCGCCGAGAGGTCGCCGCTCCACGAGCCACGGCACGCGGCGATGTCGGGCCACGCCACGTCGTCGACGAAGCCCTCTCGCGTTCCGTCGGCACAGCCGCTCTGCAGGGCACCCGCGTCGGTCGCCTCACACGCGCCATTGCGACAGGTACCGGCGCACGTTCTGCCGCACGCGCCGCAGTTGGCCGTGCTCGAGGAGATGTCGACACAGGCTCCGCCGCAGCGCATCTGGCCGGTGCAGCAGCGCAACGAGGTCATGGCCGTCACGCGCACGCCGAGGTGTGGCTGAGCGGGCCGCCACCAGATGTCGGTGTTTGGCTCGCGAACGTCTCCGCCGTCGGTGGTCCACGCGGGCTCGACGGGCCCCGAGACGGCAGAGCCGCCGACGTAGCGCTGGTACACCCAGCCGTTCGGCACGCGCGGCCGCACACGTTGCTCCCACACGTACCCCGAGTCAGGCTGCCACGCCGGCACCGGGTCGGAGAGTTCGGCAATGGCGTACCAGTCGTTGCCGAGCTGGCTCCACGTGAGCCCATCGTCAGACGACACGAGCAACGGAGGCTGCGCCGTCTTGTTGCCGACGATGAGCGCGTCGTTCGCGCCGCGAGTGACGCCGACCAGCGACACGGTGGGAATGATGGGCAGCGCGCGTTGGCCCCACGCAACGCCGTTGTCGAGCGAGAACCACACCGCGTTCGCCGAGGTCGCGAACAGCCGCGTACCCGGCCCGTAGACGACGGAGTCTTGCGAGGCGACGGTGACGGGCGCGAGCAGCCCGCCATCGGAGAGCAGCCGGAGGTCGCTGGTGGCGACGATGCTGGGCCCGCTCCCCGACTGGTCGACGAAGAGTCGCGTCCACCCGGCGTTGTAGAAGTGCGGCAGGCGAGTGCCGCCATCGTTCGGGTACAGGCCGGCCCAGCCGAAATTGCTGAACGGCACGGCCGTGAGGTCGGGGCTCACCGACGTCACATAGTCGCCGCCGAAGGTGAAGACGCGCCGCCGCCAGGTCGTGCCGTCGTCGGTCGAGAAGAGCGAGCCGTTGAGCGAGTTCGAAGGGCCGCCATTGATGGTGACGAGCAGCGTGTTCGTCGCGAGCTCCCAGGTCATCGAGTTCAACGCGCCCGAGGCGTTCACGTTCGAGCCGTCGAACACCTTCGTCCACCCGATGCCGTCAGCCGAGCGCCACAAGCTGCCCTCGACGCTGCCATTGTTCGGAACGTCGTCGGTGATGGCGAACAGCCACTGCCCGCTTGGTGAGACCGACAGCTGCGCGACTGGCGGGAGCGCGGTGACGTTGAGGCGCTGCCAGCCCGTCGGGCCGAGCGTCGCGATGACGGTCTCGGGCGTGAGGTTGGTGCGGCCCTCGGGGTAGAGCAGACCTGCGATGTAGAGGCCCGAGGGGTTGCACTGGCCAACGCGGCAGACCGAGCCCGCTGGGCAGGTGAGGCCCTGACACGCGACGTCGGTGCAGCGACCGCCGACGAACACGAAGCCCGGAGCGCACGGGCTGCCAGCCTGGCTGGTGGTCGGCAGGCAGACTCCCGCGAAGCAGGTCGCCGCCGGGCCGCAGTCGACGTCGACGCACCGAACGTCGACGCAGGTCGCGTTCACGCACACGCTCCCGGGCGCGCAGGTTCCATAGCGACAGAGCTGAGAGAGACAGCGACCCGCGGCGCATTGCGCGCCCGCTCCGCAGGTGACGCCAGCACACGCGAGCGGTCGACAGGTGGACTGGTCGCAGACCTCTCCAATGCCGCAGGTCTGTGCGCCGCAGCTCGAGGCGTAGCAGCGGCCGTCGTTGCAAGCGCCCCCGCAGCTGGTGAGCCCACACGACGCGGTCTGGCATTGCACGCCGCTCGAGCAGAAGAAGCCTGCGCTGCACGCTCCGCCGCAACCGAGGGGCGCGCCCGCGTCGGCCGCGCCACCGTCGGTCGAGCCGCCTCCGACGGCTCCGCCTGCCGAGCCACCACCCGCCCCGCCGCCCGAACCGCCTGCGACTGCGCCACCCGCCGAGCCGCCAGCCAGGCCACCTGCCGAGCCGCCGCTGGAGCCACCCGCCGAGCCGCCGCTGGAGCCACCCGCTGCTCCACCCGCCGCTCCGCCACCACTTCCCGCATCGAGCTGACCCGCGTCTGGAGTGCCCGCGTCCCGGTCGGCGCCCGCATCGGGCTGCGGCGGAGGAAGCCCTGCATCGAGGTCGAGCGGCATCGACGTGCCGGTGATGAGCGTCACCGTGCGCAGGTCATTGGCGCCCGGGTTGAGCAACTGCCTTCCCAGCGACACGCTCTTGAAGCCCTGCGCCTCGACGCCGATGAGCCACGCGCCCGACGGCATCGGGCCGAGCTTGAACGTTCCATCATCGGCCGTGTTCACCGCGACCGCACCTTCGCTCGACACTGCGCGCACCCTCGCCTGTCCGATGGGTCCGGCGCTCGAGACGACCTTGCCGGTCGCGGTCGCAGCACCGCTCGGGTTCGCGACGAGCCGCACGTCGGTCAGCCGTTTGTCCTCTCCTGCTTCGAGCACCACGTCGCGCGTCTCGGGCAGATAGCCGTTGCGAACGAACGCGATCTGCATCGGGCCTTCGGGCAGCGCGTCGAGCACGTAGCCACCGTTGTCGGCGCTGAAGGTCGAGTACTCCATGCCCGTGACGAACACGGTGGTGCCGAGGTGAAACGCGTCTTGCGTGAGGTCGCCGCGCAGCACCCGGCCCGAGAGGCGCGCGTTGCGGCCGAGCACGACTTCTCCGAGCGCGAGGTCGCGGCCCGGCCCTGCGCCGATGGACTCGAGCGTCATCACCCGCTGTCGATCGATGGCCCCATCTCCATCGAGGTCGACGAACAGCCGCAGCGAGCCCGTCGCTTCGGTGATGCCGCCGAGCGCGAAGCGGCCCTCGTCGTCGGTGCGCGCTTCGTTGGCGTTGCCGAGCAACACCACATGTCCGTTCTTCGCGGCGAGCAGTCCGCTCCGGCCTGGCTGCGAGTACTTCAACGTGCCCTGCACCGTGCCCGGCCCTGGGGGCGGCGGCGACGGCGGTAACGAGAGCTCGAGACAACCGCTGATCAGCAACGCCCCCACGACGATGCGGATGTTCATGGAGCGCGCACTAGAGGCCTCGTTCTCACCAGCCTCAAGGGCCGTTCGGCCTCATGGTGTGCGCAGACGACGCCGATCAGCCGATGATCGCGCCTGTCTGCTTCCTGTTCATTGTGGTTCGCACCGACCTCTTTCAGGACATACGGGGTCTGTGCTTCTGTCTTGTGTCGAGACAGTTCGAACACTCGTCAAACCATTGTTCTCAAAGTCATTCTTGGGCCTTGAGAGAGCAAATGGTCAAGTTCAGATACAACTACATGGATTCGGAGCTTTTCCGGGTACTTAGTCGTACACCCAGAAACATCATGTGGTTCGGCGTGGCAAGAAAGCTGCTCAAGGGCTCCCTGTCCTGAAACCGGGAGTACCCATGATTCGGTCGATTCTGGCGGCAGCGGTGGTGGTGATGGTGGCGGCGGGCTGTGGCTCGAGTGAGGCGACGCTCCAGGGCTCTGACGACGTGACGACGGCGAGCGGCACGCGCCTGTCGTACGCCGACTTCAAGGCGCGCTACGCGAAGTTCGACGCTGACCGCGGCGTGTACATCGCCGACGGCGACACGGTGTTCGAGGGCGAGAAGCAGCTGCGCGAGTTCTACGACCTCAACGTTCAGGAAGGGCAGCTGATCATCAACCGCGTCGGCAACACCGACGACAAGTGGGACGCGACGCGGGTGCAGAACCTCTCGTACTGCGTGTCGAACGACTTCGGCGCCAACAAGCAGACCGTCGTGAACGGCATGCAGGCCGCCGCCCAGTCGTGGATGAACGTCGCCAACGTGAAGTTCATCTACGTACCCGCGCAAGACGCGACGTGCACGCGCACCAACGCCAACGTGCTCTTCAACGTGCGGCCCATCAACGCGAACGGCTCGTACCTGGCGGCGGCGTTCTTCCCCTCGAACACGCGCTCGGCGCGTGAGCTCGTCATCGACAACTCGCTCTTCGGCGGCATCTCGGTGAGCGGCGTGCTTCGTCACGAGCTCGGCCACACGCTCGGCTTCCGGCACGAGCACACGCGCCCCGAGGCGGGCACCTGCTTCGAAGACAACGCGTGGCGCGCGGTCACGGCGTACGACTCGTCGTCGGTGATGCACTACCCGCAGTGCAACGGCACCAACACCTGGAGCCTGCCGCTGACCCAGCTCGACATTCAGGGCGTGCAGGCCATCTACGGCCCGGCGGTGACGAACCCCACGCCCACCCCGACGCCGACGCCCACGCCGAACCCCGGCGCGACGGTGCGCAACTTCCAGGACACGCTCGCGGCGAACGCGACGAAGACCTACGGCCCATTCGCGGTGCAGCCGAACACTGCGTTCCGCGCGACGATGGCGGGCTCGGGAGACGCCGACCTCTATGTGCGCTTCGGCACCGCGCCGACGTCCTCCGCGTACGACTGCCGCCCGTACCTCGGCGACTCGAACGAAGAGTGCCGCCTCACGTCGCCCTCGACCCCGACGTCGGCGTACATCACGGTCGTCGGCTACGCGGCCTCGACGTACACGCTGCAGCTCGAGTTCATCGCGGGCGGCGTCTCGGGCACGCCTACGCCGACGCCCACCACGGGTACGCCGACGACTGGTACCGCGACGGGCTCGGTCGCGAAGGGCGCGCAGCAGACGTTCGCCGCGCTGCCTGTGGTCGCCGGCACCCGCTTCGTCGTCACCATGACGGGCACCGGAGACCCGGACCTGTACGTGAAGTTCGGCGGCGCTCCGTCGCTGACCGCATTCGACTGCCGCCCCTACGCGAACGGCGCGAGCGAGACCTGCACGCTGACGGTGCCCGCGGGCCAGACGCAGGCCTTCCTCATGGTGCACGGGTATCAGGCGTCGACGTTCTCGCTGAACATTCAGTACACGCGGCCCTGAGCCGATTCGTCGCGCGAGCGTTCTCAGCCAGCAGCGACACCGTGATGATGATGCACTGGGCGCACGAGTCGAAACCGCAGGGTCGAGCAACTCCACAGCGACGATGATGCGCTCATCGCGCGAGTCGACCCCAAAGAAGCTCGCGGCGATGAGCAACTCCACTGCGACGACGGTGCCCTCATCGTGCGAGTCGAGCCCAAAGAACTCGGCAGCTGACGATGCACTGGCGCACGAGTCGAACCCGCAGCACTGAGCAACTCCACCGCGACGATGATGCACTCAGCGCGCGAATCGAACCCGCAGCACTGAGCAGCTCCACCGCAACGATGATGCACTCAGCGCGCGAATCGAACCCGCAGCGCTGAGCAGCTCCACCGCGGCGATGATGCAGTCGAAGCACGTTCACCTCAGCAGCCGCCACACCGCGACGATGATGCAAGTCGGCGCCGTTCAACTGAGCAGCCGCCACACCGTGACGATGATGCAAGTCGGCGCGGTTCACCTCAGCAGCCGCCACACCGTGACGATGATGCAAGTCGGCGCCGTTCAACTCAGCAGCAGCCACACCGCGACGATGATGACGAGCATGAGCACGGCGAGCCCGGCCTTCCCTGCGGTCGACAAGCCCTCCTCGAGCGGCGTCGACTGCTTCAGCGGAGCGGTCGCTTCTTCCACCACCGACTTCGCGAGCGGGCCGGTCTGCTCGTCGGTCTTCGCAGGCACCCGCTTCTCGGTGACGTCATTCCACGCGGGCACCGCCTCGGTCTTCTCGTTCCACGCGGGCACGCGCTCGGTGCGTTGGTCTGGCGAGGCCGGCTTCTCGTCGTCGGACAACGTCTGCGCCGCCTTGTTGGCCACGGGCGGCAGGTCGGTGACGGTCTGGGGCAACGTCGTTCGCTGATCAGCCGCCGGTGCGGGCACGGGCCCTGCGGTGACGGCCGGCACGGGCCTGGGCGGCGTGGCCACACGCGGCGCCGTCATCGCCGCAGGCGTCGCGCCCGCCTGAATCGACGCGCCGGCCTCGGGTGGCACCGACATCGTGTCGGGCGAGATGACCTCGGCCACCTCTTCCTGCACCTCGGCGCGGCTCGGCATCGGCGACGGCCGCGACACGGCCGCCAGCATCGCCTCGGCCGTCTCGCGCCGCGGCAGCTGCACCGACGACACCTTCGCCGCCAGAACCAGCTCTTCGACGAAGGCCGACACGCTCGCTTGCCGGTCTTGCGGCTTCTTCGCCATCGCCTTGAGCAACACCTTCGACACGGCCTCGGGCACCTTCGCGTTCGCCAGGTGCGCGGGCTCGGGCACGTCGTTGAGGTGCTGCAGCAGCATCGCCTTCGTGTCTTCGTCGGCGTAGGGGCGGTGGCCGACGAGCAGCTCCGAGGTGAGCAGGCCGAGCGTGTAGAGGTCGCTGCGCCCGTCGAGCGCCCCCGCCATCACCTGCTCGGGTGACATGTACTGCGGGCTGCCGAGCGCGACGCCCGGCCGGGTGAGGTTCGGGTTGTGCGTACGCGTCAACCCGAAGTCGAGCAGCGTCACATGCCCATCGTCCGACACGATGACGTTGCCGGGCTTCAAGTCGCGGTGCACGTAACCGCGCGCGTGCAGCGCTCCGAGCGCCGCCGCCATCTGCACCACCAACGGCAGCACCTCTTCGAGCGCGAACGTCTTCTTCTCCTTCATCACCCGCGTGAGCGGCCGCCCGCGCACGTACTTCATGACGAGGAAGGGAATGGTGCCTTCGCGCTCGACGCCGTGCAGCCCGGCCAGGTTCGGGTGCTCGATGCGCGCCATGATGCGCGCCTCCTGCTCGAAGCGCGTGCGGTACTCCTCGCGCTCGGCCAGCTTCGGGTGCAGGAACTTGAGCGCCACCTCGCGGTCGACCGCCTTCTCGGTCGCCAGGTACACCGTGCCCATGCCGCCCTGCCCGAGCCGCCGGTCGAGGCGCCACTTGCCCAGCACCACGCGGCCGACGTTCGGGTCCTCCACCACCAACAGCCGCCCGCACGAGCCGCACGGCATCACCTTCGGCTGCACCGGCCCATCGTGCTGACTGTCGCTCTCGGGCGTACGAATCGACGATGGGTCGACCATCACCGGCGCGCCGCAGGGGCACACCAGCCGCTTGATGCCCGGCCTCACGCCTGAACGACGAGCTTCCGCCACGAAGGAACTCCACTGCAGGTTGGGGCGCGGTCTTTACGGACTGATTGAAATGTTTTCAGGACTTCTGCGGGGCACCTGAAACGCACGGGTGACAGTCTCGCGCACCTCGACGGAGCTGGCCATCGTGCTCGCGAGCGGGAACCCGACGTACAGTGCGACAGATGCGGGAGCCCGGCGTCATCACTTCAGGCGCTCTCGCTTCCCAGGGACTTCATGGCCATCGAACGCACGACCTCCGACCGGACCAGCACTTCCACTCAGTCCACCCGTGTCGAGCGACCCAGGCCGCCGGAACCGCCGAAGGTCGAAGCGCCGAAGCCCATCGATCAGACGACGTCGACGTTCAAAGCAGCGAGCACGGCTCCGGTCGCATTGTCGGCCACGGCGCTCCCGGCCTCGAAGGCTGCCGCAGCCGCTGACGTCGCCGAGTACCGCGCGAACCAGGCCGTCAGTCAGGAGCTCGCCGACGAACGGCTCGCCGAAAAGCTCGGAGCTCGCAAGTCCGACCCGCTCTATTCGGCCGACGTGGTGAGCCAGCTGTCGCCGTTCGAGCTCAACCGCGTGTACGACGCCGCGAAGCTCGAGGACAAAGCAGCCGTCGCCCAAGCCATCAAAGCCGGTGTCTCGCAGGGGCTGTTGAGCCAACGAGACCTCGAGCGCGTCGCCAAGTTGGGCGCTCGCGATGGCACTGGGCTCGACGAAGCGCTCGCTGGTGCTGACCCGGTCGCCACCGCCGCGACCGAAGCGGCCACCGCGACCCTCGAGGCTGCCAAGACGAAGCTCACCGAGGCCGAGACGAAGTTCGCCGAGAACCTCGCGGTCGGCTCCAGGCTGGTCACCGACGAACAAAAAGCCGCCGCCATCGCCGCCTTCCGCGAGCAGAACGCGAGCCTCTACGACGACGTCGCGAAGGCGGAAGACGGGCTGCTCACCAGCCTCCAGACGAACGAAGGCAAGCTCACCGAAGCGACGCTGGTCGACGGGTACACCGTGCTCGCAGGAACGAGGCACGCCGAAGCCGCGCTGGACTGGGCCGCCGAGCGTGCACGAACGAACGGCCCCACCGAGGCCCTCGAAGGCATCGTCGCCGCAGCGCTGCCGACGGTTTCGGCCACCGCAGCGGCGAAGGGCGAAGCAGAAGCAGCGACGTTCCGCGAAGCCCTCGAGACGAAGCTGGCGCCGTTCATGGACCCTGCTGCGGCCGCGGTCGGCGCTGCCTCCACCGCCTGGGACTTCAAGGGCAAAGCCGAGTCCATCAAGGGTGCGCTCGACAGCTTCATGGAGCTGGCGACAGGCACGGCTACGCCGGACGACCTCGAGCAGCTGGGCAAGGACTGGGCAGAGAGCTCGAAGCTCGGCAAGGCGCTCGCGGTGGCAGGCCTCGCGTACGACCTGTACGGCGCAGCGACGGCCGACTCGAGCAAGGAGCGCATCGAAGCCCTCATCTCGGCCTCGGGCGATGCAGCGACCATCGTGGGCGGGCTCGCACAGGCAGGTCGACTTGGCTCCGAGGTGCTCGGGGTGAGCGCTGCGACCATCGGCAAGGTGGCGAGCCGCTTCCTCCCAGGGCTGGGCGCGGTCACCTCCATCGCCAGCGCCTGGGACCGCTACGCGAAGGAGGGCATCAGCGTCGGCTCCACCGTCGGCATCGCGGGTGACCTCATCTCGGCCGCGGGCTCGGCCATCACCGCGACGGGTGTCGGTGCGCTGCCTGGAGAGGCCGTCACCGCGGTTGGCACCGGTCTCTCGCTCGTCGGCGACGGAATCACGGCGGTCACCAATGACCGGCAGACGCAGGCCGAACGCGAGGCGATGTGGCGCGCGGCGAACGAGCGGCTGCCGGCCGACCAACGCATCGGTGACGCGACGATGGGCTACCTGCGCGGCGGGCTCTTCAACACCCAGACCTGGCGCGACGGTGGTGCGGGAGCGCTGCCCGACCTGCCGCCCGACGTGCTCCAGCGCGCCATCGAAGGTGGCCACCTCGACGCGCTGCGCGACCTGGAAGACGACCTGTGGGCGCGCGTGCCCAACGAGCTGTTCCCCGAGCGGGCGTCGATGTCGACGGTCGACCTGTACGAACACAACCTCGCCCACGAAGCAGAGTTCACGGCGAAGGTGCAGGAGCTCTTCGCGGCGCAGGCGCCCGCCTTGCTCGCCTCGCTCGAAGGCGCCTGATCAGTCGTAGGCCTCGAGGTGCACCTGCTTGCGGTCGACGCCGAGCTCGGTTCGCAGCACCTCGCGCGACGCCGTGAGCATCTTCTTCACGCCGCAGATGTACGCGTGGGCGTTGGGGTGCGTGGCGGTGAGCTCGCTCCAGAGGGCTTTGACGTGGGTCTGCACGTAGCCGCCGCGGCCGGTCCAGTCCGATGGCGGGCGTGAGAGCGACGGCAGGAAACGGAAGTGCGGGTGCTGCGCGGCGAGCGCGGTGAGCTCGTCTCCGAAGAGCAGCTCGTCGGGAGCGCGCACGCCCAGCAACAACCACAACGGCTCGGTGCGGCCAGCGGCGAGCGCGTGACGAACCATGCCGCGAAACGGCGCGACGCCCGTGCCGGTGGCGATGAAGAGCGACGGCGCCGCGGTGTCGAGCGGGCGGGTGAAGGTGCCGGCCGGGCCCTTCACGTCGAGCGACGTGCCGACGGTGACGTCATGCAGAAACGTGGAGCCGGGCCCCTCTTCCACCTTCGTCACGGCGAGCTCGAAGCGCGGGCTCGAATCAGGCGCCGACGCGATGCTGTACGAGCGGCGAATGGCGCGGCCCTTCTCGTCCTGCAGCGGGAAGATGAGCTGCACCCACTGGCCAGCGTCGAAGCTGAACGGCTGACCGTCGGTGCGCTCGAAGGTGAGGTGCCGCACGCGCGGGCCGAGCATGCGCGCCGCGACGACGCGGGTCTGAAACGTCTCGGGAACGAGCGGGCGAGATGGAGCTGCCGACGACATGGCCGTCTCATGTGCAGCCGGACGTCAGAAGTCCAGTCAGTGTGCAGGCGCCGAGCGATGCGACTGGGTTTGCTCCTCGTGTCGTCGGGGTGCAGCTCAAAGGCGCCGTTCGCGCGCTGCTCGAGACGTGACGGCTGGCCGCGACGTTACCCGACGCGGGAGCACACACCGAGCAGCATTGGCTCGCCGACGCAGTTCGAGTTCAAACCGACTGATCAGGTCGTGCGCACGAACTCTGCGACGACCCGAACCAGCTGGTCGCCCACGTCTTCCTGAAGGAAGTGACCGCCGCCCTCGAGCGTGACGTGCTTCTGGCCCTGCGCGCCGGGCACGATGCCCTGAAAGATGGCGTCGCCGCCTCTCGTGATGGGGTCGCCGTCGGAGAACGCGGTGAGGAACGGCTTCTTCCACTCGCCGAGCACCTCCCACGCCTTGCGGTTGGCGACGGTCTGCGGGTCGTCGGGCGTCGAGGGCACGAGCATGGGGAACTGCCGCGCGCCGGCCTTGAAGCGGTCGTCGGGAAACGGAGCGTCGTACGCCGCGACGACGGCAGCGGGCATCGGCTTCACGCACCCCCTCGCGACGATGGCGCCGACATCGAAGCTGGGCGTCGACTGCGAGAACTCCTGCCACTTGAAGAAGGCCTTCGGCATCGGCTGGTCGCCGGTGGGGAGAAAGGTGTTCGCGGTGACGATGCGCGAGAAGCGTGACTGCAGCTCCGTCGCCAGGCGCAGACCGAGCAGCCCGCCCCAGTCCTGACAGAGCAGCGTGATGTTGGTGAGGTTCTGCTTCTCGATGAAGGCGCGCAGCCAGTCGAGGTGGCGCTGGTACGTGTAGTCGCTGCGCTGCGTGGGCTTGTCGGAGCGGCCGAAGCCGATGAGGTCGGGCGCGATGGCGCGCAGGCCGACGTTCGCGAGGGGCGGGAGGAACTTTCGGTAGAGGAAGCTCCAGGTGGGCTCACCGTGCAGGCAGAGCACGACCGGCGCGTCGGGAGAGCCGGCCTCGACCCAGGCCATACGCGGGCCTCCGACGTCGACGAAGCGGGGCGCAAAAGGAAAGTCTGGGAGCGACGCGAATCGCTCGTCGGGGGTGCGCAGGAGTTCCATGTGCCCCACACATGACCCACCCGCTCGACCATGGGAAGCGTGGGCACTCGAATTGGGTGACGAATCGGTGAACGGGGCCGGCTCGCGATGTCGAGCAGCCGCTGCAGGGATGGTCAGAAGTTGGTACCATCTTCTGACCATGTCCTCGCACCCTGTCTCCTACGTGAAGGCGCATCTGGCTGAGGTGCTCGCCTCGGCCTCGAGCACCGGTGAGCCTGTCGTCATCACCCAGAATGGAGAAGAGACGGCGGTCTTGCAGGATGTCGCGAGCTACACGGCGCTCAAACGAACCCTGGCGATGCTGAAGCTCGTGGCGCAGGGAGAGCGTGACGTCGACGAAGGGCGCACGTCGAGTCAGGGCGAGGTGTTTCGGGCAGCTCGCAAGCGGCTCGCGACGCGATGAAGCGCTACCGCGTTCGTTGGGCGCAGGTGGCGCAGGGCGACCTGCAGCGCATTCTCGATTTCATCGCTGCGACGTCACCGCTGAACGCAGAGAAGGTGGCTGATCGACTCGAGAAGCTTGCTTCGACGCTGGAGCGGTTTCCGAACCGGGGCCGGGTCGTGCCTGAGCTCGCGCGCGCGGGAATGACCGAGTGGCGAGAGTTGGTGTCGACGCCGTGGCGGCTCATCTTCCGTGTCGATGGGAAGACGATGGTCGTGTTGGCGCTCGTCGACGGTCGGAGAAACCTCGACGATCTTCTCTTCGAGCGAATCATGGAGTTCGAGTCGTGAGCGCTCCAGTGGTGGAGTTCGCGGATCAGAGTGGGAAACGTGTGGTGCCCTTGAAGGAGCAGAACGGCATCGGCCGCAATGACGATTGCTCGGTCGCCGTGAAGTCGCCGACCATGAGCCGGCGTCACGGGGAGCTGAACTTCGAGAACGGCCGATGGATGCTCTCCGATCTCGGCTCGGCCAGCGGCACGTGGGTCGACGGAAAGCAGATCAAGCCGAGCTGCGAACTCCATGACGGGCAGACGTTCAGGATGGGGAACGTCGACTTCGTGCTGCGACTCACTTGAGCGACAGCTCGTCGCTTCCTGCGCTCGAGTTGAGTTGGCGTCGTCATGCCGACGGATGCGGGCGAACAGGCTCTCACACTCGTCGAGGATGACACCGACGTCTGAGGCGCTGATGCGATTGGCCTCGGTCAGGGCACAGTCACGACGTGGATCTCGGACGACAGTCCGCTCCCTGATGAGCTCGACTAGCGATCTCAGCTCCGCTGCGCGGTCTGGATGATCGTTGAAGAGGAGTCGTGACCTGAGAATTGGGGAACCGGAACGCAGCGCGGCGACGATCTTGGCAACTGATTGACCTGACACCTCTCTCAGACTCGCGACGAGTTCAGCACTCGGCGTGTCGACTCGCAGACTGACCACGATAGTGGACGTCGGAGACACCGAATCTACCACTCACACGCCAGAGCCTGTGGGCGACCGTGGAACGTCGACTTCGTACTGCGGGTCACTTGAGTGACGGTTCGTCGCTTCCCGCGCTCAGGGTGAGGCGCAAGGACGCTCGGCCATTCGTGCTCGACGCTCGTGTCGGGGTCGGCGGGCCATCGGAGAGGCAGTCTCCGTACGAGAGCACCACGCCAGAGTCGAAGCGCTTCGGCCTCCACGAGAGCACGACGTCGAACGGCGTCTGATCATCGAAGGCGAAGCGCTGATCACCATCGACCTCGGTCACTGGCAGCGCTTCTCCATTCGTTCGTTCGACACGCAGCTCGGTAGCTTCGGTGCGAAACGCGACGCAGTGACGGGTACACGGTCGTGCCTCGACTTCGACGATGGGCGCGAAGAAGTGGCACAGCGCTCCTGAAGGGCCCGCCTCGAAGCCGTCGACGGCGGCGCTGAGGCGTGACGGCACTTCGCCGACGCTCAGACCGAGCGACACCAGCGCGAGCGAAGCCACGATGACGATTCCCCGTCGCACGCGCGCTCCTTCAGCGGGAGTACAGCCGCCACGCTCCCGACTCCCGCAGCAACGTCCACGACGGACCTTCTGTTCCGGCAGCCGGTGGAAACGCCGCACCCTGCCCTCTCGTCAGCACGAAGTCGTAGTGCGGCCCTTCACGCGCGTTGTCGTACTCGTTTGGCTTGAACTCCCAGGGCCACGGCCGCATCCACGGCGCCTTGCCTTCGCGGTAGCGCACCACCGACTGCGGCAGGTCGACGAACGACGGCTCGTTCGCGCCGTGATTCCACACGCGGTGGTACGCGCTCGCGTGGCTCACGATGGAGTCGTTCACCACTGACGAAGCATCGTCGAACGTGAGCTGCAGCACGCGCTTCCCGACGGGCAGCTCTTTCAACAGCGCCCCCCCGCGAAGTTCTTCCTGCGCCTGCGAGACGTGCCGTTCGACGTTCCACGAGCTGATCAACCCGACGACTCCGAAGGCGACGACGACCACCGCGCGCGCCCGCTTGTTCCACACGAACGGAGCGAGCATCAGCGTCACGGGAAGGAAGCGCGTCGAGAGCCCCCAGAGCCAGCCGCGCTCGAACGGGAGCACCAGCGTCAGCGCCGCAGTCGAGAGGAACAACGCGAGACCTGGCCGGGAAATCGACCTCGCCTCAGCGAGCGCCACGACCGAGAGCAACAGCACGCCGAGCAACACGACGTCGAGGTCTCCGCTCCAGCGGTCGGTGAGCCACGACGGCGCCTCGAGCAACAGGTGCTTCGGCGACCACCAGCGGCCCTCCATCGAGACGGCGAAGCGCGACGAATCGACGTTCGTGACGTTGCTGAAGACGAGCCACGCAACGACAGGCACTACCAGCGCGCCCAACCCGATGAGCCGACGCCACTCGAAGTTCCGCGTCGCGATGACTGCCACCGCAGCGACGCCGAGCCACACCACCGAGGCGAGGTTGAGAAAGAAGACCGCGAGCGAGAGCGCTGCGACGAGCACGTGCGCGCGGCGCGACGGAGCGACGACGCCACCGACCTCTGCCAATGCCCACGCCACCAACGGCGCCGCCATCACGAACGGAATGAACCCGAGCGTGAACGGCCGCGACCAGAGCAACGGAATCGCCACCAGCGCCAACCGCTCATCGAGTTCGAACGTCTTCGCCAGGCGCATCAGCGCCGCGACGAGGCCGACCGACGACAGCACCAGCAACACCTTCAGCGCTGCGACTGGTCCACCGACGAGCGGAGCGAGCAACGCTCCCAGCACGGCCATCAGCCAGTACTGCGTGTGAACGAAGTCGAGCTCGTACCAGGCCGAGAGGGGCCCGTTCGTCCATACATCCGAGAGCGTCGCGATGGTGGCTGCGTGCTCGGGGAAGTCGGTGATGGGCGGAAACTCGTGCCGCAAAGGCGCCATCGCCAACGCCGCGAGCCCCAGCGCGAGCACTCTGAACCCCACCGTCGTCACGGCACGCGGACTACACCGGTCTGGTCACCTTCGGCGAGGAAGGTCGACCACCGAGAGGTCGTGCGTCGTCACGGCCGCGCCATCGACCGCCAGCGCCTCGAGAACGTCGGCACGAACCGCGCGAGCACGGAGCACCACACGCGTCGGGCGTGCCACCGTGACGGAACGGGTGGCGCCCGCCTCGAGCGCACCTGAGACGACCTCCTTCGCATCGGTGATGAGCGGCACCTCGAGCCCATCGCGCAGCGTCTTCGCGCGCAGGTTCATCACCTCGTGGCGCTCACCATCGACCTCGACGTCGACCCACACGTCCCGCAGCATCGCCACGCCCGTCGGCACGGCGTGTCTCGTCACGTTCTTCACCGTGATGACGACGTCGCTCTCGCCTTCCACCACCGACAGCTCGAGGCCCTTCCGCCACAACGCGCGGGCGAGCGCATCGGCCTGCGCGCGCACCTCGGCTGATTCTTCCCACGCAGGGTCGACGCCGGCGAAACGATGGCCTGCGGCTTCGTGACAAGACAGACAGGAGTCGTCGCCGCCCGTCGCGCGGAACTCGGTCAACGTGCGCTCGTCGAACAAGCCCGGGCCGTGCACCTCGTGACAGGTTCCGCACAGCGACGCGTTCGTCAACAACCCGCGCGGAGCCACCTCGTGCGCCGCGTTCGTGAACGACTTCGCGCGCGACGAAAGCGGCTGCTCCACGTCGACCACGAGCGCGCCATTCTTCTCGCCGCGATTGCCGACGGCAGCGTGACAGCTCACACACGTGATGCGCGCTTCGTCCGCGTGGCCGGGCGCGTGGCACGCCACACACCGCGCCTTCGCCGAAGCACCCCATGCCTGCTCGACCTTCGGCAACAACGCCTGGAAGACGGGAGACGTCGTGCTGCGCGCGTGGCCAGAAGCGCTCCAGCCCGCGTGTTGTTCGACGTGACAGCTTCCGCAGAACGCCGAGCCCGCCGCGTGCGGAGCGCCGGCTCCACACCCGGCCAACAGCACGAGCCCGAGCGCTCTCACGCGCCGCCGAGATGAAAGGTGAACCCGAGCTGCGCCTGACCGAGCAGAAACGGCTTCACGTCTCCGCCGACGACGCCCGTCCACCCCTGCACCGAGCGGTCATTGCCGAACCACGCCACCGCCTTGGCCTCGAGGAAGAACGACAGCCGGTCGTGCAGCGCGAGCTCGAGGCCTCCACCCGCGTGGGCGCCGACGAGAATCGTGTCGGCCCGTGGAGCGCCCGGCTCTTCGGGGTGAAAGAAGCTCGCCGTCACGCACATGCCCAACAGGGGCCGCAGGCGCACCACCTGCCCGACGCGGAACGGCACGAACAGGTTGAAGCCGATGGGGTGGTCGTGCCGCAGCCCGTGCGCGACGGGAACGATGAGCGCTTCACCGAACAGGTCGAGCCCGAGAAAGGGAAACGCCTCGTAGCGAATGCGGCCACCGCCGCCGCCGCCGCCGTACGCACCGGCCCACCCCGTCGCGTACGCGCCGAGCCCGAACGTTCGCGTGAAGGGGCTGCGGTTCGCCGGTGTCGTGACTTCGACGGTCTCGGCGAGGCTCACTGCACTGATCATCATCACGGCCATGAAGACGCAGCGGTTGTTCATGCCGCGGTGGTTCCCGAATGGGCAGGGCCCGTTCAAATTCGCCGCGGTGGATCGCTTCTCGAAGCTGCGGCAACGAACCATGGCTGCATTTCTGCGCTGGCGTCGCGGCGCCGAGTGCGGTTTTGAACGCCCATGTCCAGGAACGTGAAGCTTCTCGGAGGCTTGGTCGGCGTTTTCGTCGTCATGCAGCTGGTGCCGTACGGCCGCGACCACACGAACCCACCGGTGAAGGCCGAGCCGCAGTGGACGTCGCCCGAAGTGCGCGCGCTCGCCGTTCGCGCCTGCTTCGATTGCCACAGCAACGAGACGAAGTGGCCGGGCTACTCGAACGTCGCGCCCGTCTCGTGGCTGGTGCAGCACCACGTCGACGAAGGGCGGCACGAGCTGAACTTCTCGGAGTTCGACCGGCCGCAGAAGCACGCGAAAGATGCCGAAGAAGAGCTGCGCGAAGGCGAGATGCCAATGGGCGGCTACGTCGCCATGCACGCAGAGGCGAAGCTGACCGACGCCGAGAAGAAGCAGCTCGGTGACGCCTTCATCGCCATGTTCGGCAGCGAGAAGAAGTGAAGCGCGCTGCGGGCGAGGCGCACGCCACGTCTCCCAGCACCGCGGTGCTCGTCGTCTCGTGCTCGATGGTGTCGCTCGGCCGCTCCGACGCGGCGTGAGTGCATGGTAGACCGTCGCAGTGCGTCGCCTTCTCTTCGCCTGTGCGCTGTGCCTCGCGTGCAGCCCCATCACTCCCTTTCGTGCTGACGCCGGCTCCGACGCTGGCGCTTCGACCGCCGGAGGTTCGGCTGGCGGCTTCGTGACGACCGGAGGCGGCAGCGGAGGTGGCGCCGCGAGCGCTGGTGGTTCAGCCGCAGGTGGCACCAGCGCAGGAGGGGGCAACGGAGCCGCTGGTGGCGTCGCGGCCGGCGGGAGCGCTGCGGGAGGCTCGGCGGCGACACGCTCGTTCACCTGGGGCGCCATCTCGTACCCTGGTGGCGTCGCCGTGCAGTCCGTCTCGGCGCGCGGCGCCGATGTCTACGCCGTCACCTTCACGGGCGAGCTGCTCCACACCACGGGCTCCTCGCTGCAGCGGGTGCAGGGCTTCACTTTCCTCGAGGCGGCAGACATCTATGTCTCGCCCTCGGGCAAGGTCTGGGTGACGGGCAACCGCAACGGCTCGTACGTCTGCGAGGCCAACTGCACCGTCGGCTCGAACTACGTGTTCAAGACCTCGACCATCGGCACCGAGTGGTTCCTCGGTGTGTGCGGCGAAGACGACCAGGTGTTCGCGGTCGCGGTCGGCACCTCGCTCGAGGGCATTCTGCTGCAGTACACGAACGGCGCGTGGAGCCGCGTCACCACCTCGCTCGGGGTCGGCAACGTGCGCAACTGCGTCGTCGCTCCGAACGGAGACGTCTGGGTCTCGGGGGCGCTGGGCGTGTCGAAGGTCGTCAACGGCGGAGCCGCGCCGCAGCCCATCGACCTCGCAGGTCAGGGCACGGCCCGTTGGCAGTGGGTCGCGCTCACCTTCGACGGCGGCACGGTGACCGACGGGCTGCTCGTGGGCACGCAGGGCGGCTATCGACTCGCGCGCCGAGAGGCCTCGGGCACGTGGACGTCGCTGCTCCCCGGCCTCACCGGCACCGACCTCTACGGCGTGGCCGCCATCGATGACCACGAGTTCCTCGCCGTCGGCCGCTCGATGGGTGGCCCTCCCTTTCTGCGCTTCGCTGATGGCGGGCTCTCGGCGCTGCAACCCGCGCCCCCGCTCATCCTCTCGGCCGACGCCATCTGGGTCTCGAGCCCCAACGAGGTGTTCGTCATCGGCGAGACCTCGTCGGGCCAGCGCGCCTTGTACCGGGGTGTGCGGTGACGAAGCAGCCGGGAGACGCCGACGTTCGCGGCCGGCTGCTCGACGACCTCGACAGCACCTTCGTCGTCGAGGCGGCGGCGGGCACGGGCAAGACGACGGTGCTCGTCGAGCGCATCGTGCAGCTGGTGAAGAAGGGCCGCGCGCGCCTCGAGCAGCTCATCTCGGTCACCTTCACCGAGAAGGCCGCGGGCGAGATGAAGCTGCGGCTGCGCACCCGGCTCGAGAAAGCGCGCGACGCGGCGACCGAAGCCGAGGAGCGGCGGCTGCTCACCGTCGCGCTGGAGGAGCTCGAGGTGGCCCGCATCGGCACCATTCACGGGCTCTGCGCCGACCTGCTGCGCGAGTACCCCGTGGAGGCAGAGGTCGACCCGCTCTTCGAGGTCGCGGCCGAAGGTGACGCCGAGGCGCTGCAGCAGAACGCGTTCACCCGCACGTTTCAGCAGCTGCTGCAGACGCAGCCCGAGGGCGTTCGCCGGGCGCTCCGTCGCAAGGGCCGTGGCCGCGACGCCGAGCCGCCCCGCCTCGTCTTGTTCCGCGCCGCGCAGCAGCTCATCGAGCACCGTGACTTCGCCGCGCCGTGGAGACGCGACCCGCTCGACCGCATCGCCTCGCTCGACGCCGGTGTCGCCGCGCTGCGAGCCTTCGCCGACCACGCGCCGCACGTGCGCCTCAAGGGCGACCGTGGCAGCGGCTTCTACGACCTGCTGCAGAAGGTGAAGCGCTTCCTCTCTGACCTCGACCACCGCGAGTCCGTCTCTCCGCGCGACCACGACGGGCTCGAGGCCCAGCTGCGCGACCTCGGCAGCAGCCGGTTCGAGTGGGAGTCGAAGCCGTGGGGCGTCTCGTTCTCGAACGGCCGCACCGAAGCCCTGCTCTCGGCCGTGCGTGACGAAGCCTGGAGCGCCTTGCAGGACGTGGTGCGTCGCTGTGACGCCGACCTCGCCGCGCTGCTGCACCTCGAGCTCGCGCCAGTCGTCGCGCAGTACGAAGTCGAGAAAGACCGCGCTGGCGTGCTCGACTTCGTCGACCTGCTGCTGCTGACGCGAAACCTGCTGCAGCGGCACCGCTCGGTGCGCGAGTCATTGCAGCAACGCTTCACCCATCTCTTCATCGACGAGTTCCAGGACACGGACCCGCTGCAGAGCGAAGTCGTGTTGCTGCTCGCCTCGTCGGACCCGTCGGTGAGCGAGCCGTACGAGACGACGCCGGTGCCGGGGAAGCTCTTCGTCGTCGGTGACCCGAAGCAGAGCGTGTACCGGTTTCGCCGCGCCGACATTCTCTTGTACCACCGCGTGAAGGCGCACCTCGCGAAGCACGGCGCGAAGGTGGAGTTCCTGTCGACGAGCTTCCGCAGCACACCGGGCATTCAGGCAGCGGTGAACGCCGCCTTCGCGCCGGTGATGAAGGGCGACCACCAGGCGCAGTACGTCGCGCTGGGCGAGTGGCGTGAGCCGAACAAGGAGCAGCCGTCACTGCTCGCCCTGCCCGCTGCGTACCCGTTCAGCGCGAAGGGCAAGGTGACGAAGGACGCCGTCGAGAAGAGCGTGCCCGACGTCGTGGGCGCCTTCATCGAGTGGCTGGTGACGTCGAGCGGCTGGGTGGTGGAGGAAGACGGGCAGAAGGTGCCGGTGGCTCCGCGCCACGTCTGCATTCTGTTCAAGCGGCTGCGGCGGTGGGGCAGCGTCGACGTGCCGCGGCCGTACGCGCAGGCGCTCGAGGCGCGCAAGGTGCCGCACGTGCTGGTGGGTGGGCGCTCGTTTCATCACCGTGAAGAGGTGATGGCGCTGCGCACGGCGCTCTTCGCAATCGACCGCCCTGACGACGAGCTGTCGGTCTACGCGACGCTGCGCGGGCCCTTCTTCGCGCTCACCGACGAGGTGCTGTTCGCGTTCAAGAGCGAGGTGGGCAAGCTGCACCCGCTGCGGCCGTTCGACGTCAAAGCCCTGCCCGACCCCGCCTTCGTCGACGTGGTCGCCGCGCTCGAGGTGCTGATGGAGCTGCACCGCGAACGCAACGAGCGGCCCGTGGCGGCGACGCTGCATCACCTGCTCGAAGCGACGCGGGCGCATGCGGGTGTGGCGTTCTGGAGGGCGGGCGCGCAAGCGCTGGCGAACGTGCTGCAGCTCGCCGAGGTGTCACGCCGGCACGAGCGGCGGTCGACCTCGTTCCGCGAGGTGGTGGAGTCGCTCGAAGCAGAAGCCGAAGAAGGTGAAGCGCCCGACGCGCCGCTCGTCGAGCAGGGCCTCGAGGGCGTGCGCATGATGACGGTGCACGCCGCGAAGGGCCTCGAGTTTCCCGTCGTGATTCTCGCCGAGCCGACCGCCAACGCCGCGCGCGTGGAGCCGTCGCACTGGGTCGACCCCGAGCGCGGGCTCTGGGTGCACCCGCTGGCGGGCTGTGTGCCGTCGGAGCTGCGAGAGCACGAACACGAGGCCGTCAGCCGCGACAACGAAGAGACGCTGCGCTTGAGCTACGTCGCCGCCACCCGCGCGAAGGACCTGCTCGTGGTGCCCGTGTGCAGCGAGAAGCGCTTCAAAGACAGTTGGACCGAGGTGCTCTACCCGTCGCTCTACCCGTCGAAGGAGCGCGCGCACGACCCGAAGCCCGCGCCCGGCTGCCCCACCTTCGGGCACGACGTCATCGTCGACCGTGATGGGCCGCTGCCGCTCGAGGTGCCGAAGCCCGGCCTGCATCGCGCCGAGTCGGGCAAGAATGGCGTCGTCTGGTTCGACCCGCGCGTGCTGAAGCTGAACAAAGAAGACGCGTCGGGGCTCGAGGCCGATGAGGCGCTGCGCGAAGACGACGTCGAAGGCCCGAAGAGCATCGCCGAGTACGAGGCATGGAAGCTGGAGCGTGGTGAAGCCGTTGCCAACAGCGCGCTGCCCAGCATGAAGGTCGTCGTGGCGCGCGACCTGCCTGCACCGGAAGTGTCGGGCGCCGTGCCGGTGGAGCAGACGGTCGCTCCGCGCGCGGGCCGGCCGAGCGGGCGACGGTTCGGCGAGCTGGTGCACGCGTGCCTCGCGACCGTGCCGCTCGACGCGACGCGCGCCGTGGTGACGGGCATCGTCGAGGTGATTGGGCGCTCGTTGCGTGCGCCCGACGCCGAGGTGAAGGCCGCGACCGAGGCCGTCGAAGCCGCGCTCGCGCATCGCCTGTTCCACGCCGCGCGTGAGGCGAAGCAGGTGCGACGTGAAGCGACGCTGGTCGACCATCTGCAGGACGGCACCATCGTCGAGGGGGTCATCGACCTCGCGTACGAGACGGAAGACGGCTGGGTCGTGGTCGAGTTCAAGACCGACGAGTCCATCGACGAGTCACTCGGCAAGTACGAGGCGCAGACGCAGGCGTACATCGCGGCGATTCAGCGCGCGACCGGCCAGGCCGTGAGCGGGTTCATTCTTCGCGTCTGATCAGGCCGTCCACCGGCGCGTCACGAAGCGGGTCAGCTTCGGCAGCAGCGAGACGAAGTCGGTCTCTCCCGCGAGCAGCGCGCCGACGACGACGTCGTTCACGCCGCCGATGATGGCCTTTCGCACCAGCGCATCGTCTGACGTGTGCGTGAACACCAGGTCGGCGAACTGACGGTTCACGGCTTCACGCGCCGCCAGTGCCTTCGGGCCGGCAGACAACACCTCGACGATGAATGCGCGCGCCACGAGCGGGTCTCTCGCCAGCGTCTCGAGGTACTGCCGCAGCTGCGCCTCGATGCGGTCTTCACCTTCGGCCTCGTGGCCCTGCGCGACCAGCGCGTCGATGAGCAGGCCCGACAGCTGCGCGTACGCCTGAAGGAAGCACGCCTCTTTGTCGGTGAAGAACGCGTAGAACGTCTTGCGAGACACGCCCGCCCGCTCGATGACCTGCGCGATGCTCGTCTGGGCGTACCCGTTGCGACCGACGAGCTGAGCCATGGCCAGCAGCAGCCGCCGCTCCTGGGTCTCTTTCGCGTCGGCGCGCGTCTTCGGCTTCGCCATGCGCCGCTCGAGCAACGTCGTCTTCGTCATCAGCGCTCCAGCCGGTGGTGGGCTTGACGCCCATCACACGGAAACAGTAGTGTTTCTCAATCTCGGTCGACGTCCCGGAGGCACACGTGAAAGTCCAGGGTTCGCAGCGGGTGGTTACCACGGCGCAGACACCGGTGAGCAACGTCGAGACGCCCACGTCGGCTGGGGCCGAGCCGGTGAACGCGGGCTGGGTGGCGAAGGGTGGCAAGGCAGCTCCCGTGACGGCGCCTGGCGCCACTGCCACCGAGACGCGAAACAAGGCGACGGCCGAGCAGTTCTTCGCGGCGTTCGGCAAACGCGACCTCTCGACCGTGGAGCAGCACTACCGCCCCGACGCGGCGTTCAAAGACGACATGTTCACGCTCACGAAGCGCTCGAGCATCATGAAGATGTGGAACGGGTCTCCGCCGTTTCAGATCTTCAAGGCCGAGGTGCTCGAAGCGAAGGGCGACACTGTCAAGGCCAGGTGGAGCTGCGACTACGTGATGTTCGGCAAGCAGGTGCACAACGAGATCGAATCGACGCTGACCTTCGATGCGCAGGGGAAGATCGTCTCGCAGAACGAGCACTGGGACCGCACAAAGTGGATGTCGCAGGCCCTGCCGATGATTCCGAAGTTCCTGCAAGGCGCGGCCTACGCGGTGATGGGGCCGCTGCTGAGCATGAACCTCGGCGGTTAGCTCGACGCACCACCACGGCCGCTTTCGGCGACAATGGGGCATGCCCGGCCCGATTGGTGTCACGCCCACGCCGCTTCGACCCACGACGCCTGGAGTCACCGCTCCGAAGACGGTCGACGTCTCGTCCATCGACGTGAACGGCGCCGAGTTCAAGAAGCTGCCGCCGGCCTGGCAACAGGCCGTGCGCGACGCGAAGACGTTCTCGGCAGCGAACTTTCGCGGCCTGGCACCCGCGCCGAAGGTGCTCGTCACCGCCGCGGCCTCGAATGGTCAGGCGCCGGTGAGCCTCATCGTTCCGCCCAACGCCGAAGCGCCGTTCACGGTGCAGACGCACTACCATGGCGACGGAGCCCGCTCGCTCGCCGCCAACCCCGCCGCCGAGGCCATCGCGAAGCAGGTGAAGCGCGGAGACCCGACCATCTTCGTGCTGCCAGAAGCCGCGAAGCCGGGCGCGCCCACCGACTGGACCAACGTTCGGCGCATCGGCGACACGACGAACGAAGCCCTCGCGGGTGCCGGCCTCACGGGAGACGTCGGCCAGCAGACCCTCTCGGTGCACTCGGCCGGTGGCCGCGCGCTCCTGTACGCGCTGAAGAACGGCGAGCAGCTGAAGGCTGAGCACCTCGTCATTCAAGACGCGCTCTTCGAGTCGAACTCGGGCCGCGGTGCGGCGACGTACCTCAAACAGCACCTGCCTCAGGCGACGTCTGGCGTCGGTCGAATCACGCTGGTTCCTTCGACGGGCCCCGGCGCCGCCGGCCTCATGAAAGACCTCGACGAGCCGTCACTCACGCGCACGCAAGTGCTCATGCGCGAGCTGAAGGCGGCTGGCCGCACCGTCGAGGTCGTGAACGTGCCGACGCACGACGACGCGGCGAAGCAGCTGAGCCCTGCGCCTGCCCGTGACGGCTGGGTTCGCTGAACCGGCCCCGCAACCAAACGAGGCGAGCCGGGTTGGAGCCGCCATGAGGCCCTCTCTCGTCGCCGCCCTGGTCCTGACCGCGTGTGGACCCCGCAGCATGCTCCCGCCGCCCATCGACGCGGCCGACGCTGGCATCAGCGTGCCCGTCGATGGTGGGGTGACGTGCACCGTCGAGCTCGAGACGCAGATGACGGCAGCGCTCAACGCCGTGGCGACGACCGAGAGCTTCGTCGTCGAGCTGCGCCGCAACTCCGATGACCGCGTGTTCCGCATGTCGCGGCCCGTGCCCGGCAAGACGACCATCACCGAGCGCTCGATGCTGCAGTCGGCGTCGACGGCGAAGCTCATCTCGGCCACCGTCATTCTCGACGTCATCGCCAACCCGGCGAGCTACCCCGGCGCCGGGCGCGTGAACGGCGTGGCGCTCACGCTCGACAGCCCGGTGCGTGACTTCCTGCCCGCGTGGAACCCACCTGCGACGAGCCGGCTCTCGTCGGCCACGCTCCGGCACCTGCTGAGCTTCACCTCGGGGCTCGAGCGCGAGCACGCGTGCATCAGCTCGCTCACCGCGCCCGACACCTGCGTCACCAACCTCGTCGACGCGAACCTGGCGGTGAACCGCGACGCCAACGAGGCGCGCACGTTCTTCTACAGCGGCTCGCACCTCTTCGTGGCCGCGCAGCTCGCGGTGCGGGCGTCGGGCCTGAACGATTGGGGCGCGCTCTTCAAGCGCTACAAGGAGCTGCACGGCGTCTTCCAGACTCCGCTCGAGACTCCGGGCCCGGCGTCATTCGGCCCGGGCGCCTTCTTCCCCAGCTCGGGCCCCGGTAACTCGCCGTCACCCGCAGGCGCGCTGCGCTACACCGCCGGCGACTACCCACCGTTTCTGCAGAAGCTGATGCGCGCGCAGGTGCTGCCGAAGCCGATGGTCGACGAGCTGCTCAGCGACCAGGTGACACGGCTCGGCGCCACCATCGAGTACTCCCCCGTCTCCGACACGGGCGAAGACTGGCGCTACGGGCTCGGCAACTGGTCGGAGTGCCAGGCGCCCGCGTGGTCGACCGCCTGCGCCGCGAGCCGGCGCTTCTCGAGCCCGGGCAGCTTCGGCACCTACCCCTTCATCGACTTCAACCCGTCGCCCAGTGGCGAGTTCCCCTACGTCGGGCTGCTCGGCTACGGCGGCACGCTGCAGGGCCAGTCGCCGACGAGCATCGCCATCTATCGGTCGCTGCAGGTGGTGCTCGTCGACGGGAAGGACCTCGCGCAGCGCTGGGCCGCGTCGACGTGTCTCTGATCAGAACACGCCGCTGAGCGACACGCCTCGACCGTCGAACGCGACCGTCACCGGAGCCGATGCCCACACAATCCACTGCCAGGTGGCGAAGCCCGCTGCGATGACGCCTGCGCCCAGCGCGAGGTCGGCGATGAGAAACCGCCGCTGCACTTCAGCAACGGCCGACGGTGCACAGCTCTTCGTCGCGGCGCACTCCTGCTTGAGCAACGCGTCGAGGCCGGCCCGCCCCGACAGCCCGAGCACCGCGAAGGTGGTGACGCCAGCGAGCGCCACCGTCGAGAGCACCACCGGCACGAAGGGAAATCGTCTGCCCGCGGTCACGGCGGGTGGCGGCACATCAGTCACCGCCGTCGCGAACTCGAAGACGACGAGGCGGTTCTTCTCGCCGACGTTCACCAGCAGCTTCTGAAAGCGCGTCTGCGTTCCCACCGTGACGGTGAGCTCGTGTTGGCCGGGCTCGAGGTCTTCGGGTCTGCCGCTGAGCTCGCCCAACCAGAGGTGTCCATCGAGCAGCACGCGCGCCTGCCGCTGGTCGACACCATCGACGCGCGCGACGACGACGAGGCTCGGCATCGACGCGAGCACTTCGGCGAGCCACTTCGTGCAGTCGCTCTGCACGACCGATGGGCACTGCGGGTTCGCGCACACCTCGAGCTGACGTTTCGCCGCGAGGTAGCTGCCGTTCTTCTGCTCCTGCTGCGCCGTGGTGCTGGCCGAGACGCACTGCTCCACCGTCGGTGCAGCCGCCGCCACCGCGCTCGCGAGCATCACACTGAGCCACGTCACTTGAGGCATTCGACCTTGAACTGCTTCACCCCGTTCGCACCGATGATGAACGGAGGATTACACGCATCGGCGGCAGGTCTCACGCTCGGCGGTGGCTTCGGGGCGGGCTTCGGAACCGGCGTCACCACGGCGGGCGCTTCGGGCTCGGGCGCTCTCGGAGCAGGTGGCGGCGTCACGACAGGCGGAGGCGCGACGATGGCAGCCGGGGCTGGCGGTGGCTGCTGCGTGGCGAGAAGCGCGACGGCGCCCGCGACGACGAGCGCGGCAGGCACGAGGAAGAGGAGCGGCGAGCGCTTCTTCGTGACTGCCGCAACAACGACTGGAGTCGTCGCCGTCGTTGGAGCGACGATCCATTGCTGAAGCGCCTCGAGCGAGTGGCCCCGACCTTCGATGGCTTCACGGGCGAGCGAGCCGACCCACGAGGCGACCTCTGCGTTCGACGCGACACCGACCTGCTCGAGCGCGGTGGCCATCTCGAGGGCGGTAGAGAACCGCTCCGCCGGGTCTCGCTGCAGCGCGCGGTCGACGATGGGTTGCCACGGCGCGAGCGCGTCATCGAGTGACGGCACGCGACAGAGCAACACCTTCGAGAGCACCTCGGCCTCCGACGGAGCGTCGAAGAGGCGCGCGCCGGTGAGCGCCTCCCACAACACGATGCCGGCCGCGAACACGTCTGACTGCCGCGACGCCTCGCCGTGCACCTGTTCGGGGCTCAGGTACGCGAGCTTGCCCTTGAGCTGCCCGTCACGAGTGCCCTGCATGCGCCCACGAGCGCGCGCGACACCGAAGTCGAGCACGCGAGAGACACCATCGGCGCCGACGAGCACGTTGTGCGGAGAGAAGTCGCGATGCACGAGGTCGAGCAGCTGGCCGTCGTCACCCTTCACCTCGTGCGCCGCGTGCAGCCCTCGGAGCGCACCGGCGAGAATGGCGCCAACGACTCGTGGAGGGCATGGCTCACCCTTCGCGCGCGCCCGCTGCTGCAGCTGTTCGAACGACTCGCCGTGCACGTACTCGAGCACGATGAACAGCTCGGGCCCTTCTTCGATGACGTCGAGCGTCTGCACGACGTTGGTGTGCTGAATGCGCGACGCCAGCCGTGCCTCGTCGAGCAGCATGGTGCGCGCTTCGGTGTCGCTCGGCGCGGCGAGCATGCGCTTGATGGCGACGGGGCGTTTGAAACCCGATGGGCCCTCGAGGCGGCCGAAGTGCACGCTCGCCATGCCTCCGACGGCGATGGGCCCCGCGATGACGTAGCGGCCGAGGCTGCGGGGACTGTCGGGAGCCGGCGGAGACACCGTGGACATCATGACAGATCGTCTCGGTCGACCGGGGCGCCAGAATCGCGCGAGTGCCGTGACGTCGCGCACGGCGTCGCAACCGTTTCGCGAAAAAGCGCTGATCCTCGTCATAGCACTTCGCTGACGCATCCTTCTGGAGCCGTCTGGCTCTCAGCGCGCGGAGGCTGCACATGACGAAGCCGGCATTCTGGATCTGGGTGTTGTTGGCACCGACGTTGACGGGCGTGGCGATCGCCGCGCTGCTGATGTTCCCGAGTCTCGCGGCCACACGCGGAACGTGGATCGTCGCTTCCGCCGCGCTGAGCGCGTTGGTCGCCGCGCCGTTGAGCCTGATGATCGGCAAAGCGATGGTCTGATCAGCGCTGCGCGCGCGGCGTCTTCAGCACCTCGAGCCACCTGGCGTCGGTCATCAGCGCGAAGAGACCGTCATCGGTGATCAACTCGGCCGCAAACGACTGCAGCGGGTCGACGGGGAGCCACGCGCC
The DNA here is from genome assembly GCA_016793585.1 of Archangium sp. Next base: position 2,811 of record JAEUJR010001085.1, on the reverse strand, counting down.
GAGCCGCCTGGAGATCAGCGGCCAGACCTTCGCCGCACGCCCCGTTCGCGCCAGCACGCTCGCGGTCACCAGCACCACGTCGAACGTCGCCCACGCCGCGGTCTCGTCGAAGCGCGCGACGAGTTCGTCGTCGACCTCGAAGGCTCGCGCGAGCGCCCACAGGTGCCTCGGCAGCTCCTCGGGCCGCTTCTTGAAGCGCGGCTGCTTCGGCGCGTCGAGCACGGCTTTGTCGAAGGCAGCGCGATTGGGCGCCCGCCGCGGCGGTGGCTCCTCGAGCAGCACGGCGTCTCTGACGTCTCCGTGGCTGTCGGGAACGAGGGCGGCCAACCGGGGAACGATGGTGGTGTCACCAAGCTCGGCCTGCGCGCGGCGCACGATGCGACACACCTCTTCGAAGACGTTCGCCGTGGTGGCCACGTCGGGTCGAGCGAGAAACACCTCCGCCTGCGCGACGACCTCGCGCCAGCGTCCTCTCGCTGCCAGCAACGGCACCAGCGCCGCGCTCGCGGCCGCATCACCACCCTCGGCGAGCGTCGTCAGCTCATCAACCGCGCCCTGCCAATCGCCCGTGTGCGCACGTCGCACCGCGAGCACCGCTTTCGGCACCGCCTTCCCTGCCTTGCGCGCAGCCACGTGCGGTCCCTCCGTCGTCAGAGCTCGTGCTTCTTGAGCAGCCGGTTGATGTAGCTGCGGTCGAGGCCCGCGGTGTCGGCGAGCGTGCCTGCGTTGCGGCCGTGTTTGTTGATCAACCCCGTGAGGTACTCGCGCTCGAGGTGATCGACCCAGCGCTCGCGCAGGTCCTTGAAGGGCATCGCCAGATCGACCGCGAGCGGGTTCTGTGAGGCCGGCTTCGTGGGCTCCTTCGTCGCTTCGGTGCCCTTGAGCATCGACACCGCACGCTCGACGCCCAGCGCAGCGACCCGTTCGGCGAAGCCCTTCAGCTGCCGCACGTTGCCCGGCCACCGCTGGTTCTTCAGCAGCGCCTTCGTGTCGGCGTCGATGCTCCCGCCATCACGCCCCGCGAGAAAGTGCGTGAGCAGCAGCTCGAGGTCATCGGGGCGCGCTCGCAGCGGCGGCACGTGCAATGGCAACACCGCGAGGCGAAAGAACAGGTCTTCGCGAAACTGGCCCTGCGCCACCATGGCCTCGAGGTCGCGGTGCGTCGCGCAGACGAAGCGCACGTTCACCGGCCGACCGTCGTTCTCACCCACGCGGCGCACCGTCTTCGACTCGAGCACGCGCAACAGCTTCGGCTGCATCGACAAGGGTAGCTCACCGACCTCGTCGAGAAAGACGGTGCCGCCGTCGGCCGCCTCGATGGAGCCCGTGCGCGTCGTCACTGCTCCCGTGAACGCACCACGCGCGTGACCGAACAGCTCGGCCTCGAGCAGGTTCTCTGGCAGCGACGCGCAGTCGACGACGACGAACGGTTTGCTGGAGCGCTTCGACGCCGCGTGGAGTTCCTGCGCGACGAGCTCCTTGCCGGTGCCGGTCTCGCCGTGAATCAGCACCGACGCGTCGCTGGCGGCCACCTTCGTCAGCTGCATGAAGAGCTCGCGCATCGCGTCGGAGCGGCCGAGCAACGAGCCAAGCCGGTCTTGCGGCCACAACGCCACGCGCGCCGGAGCGTCGAAGCGCACCGACACCTCGAGCGACCCGACGGTGAACTTCCCGTCCTGCTCGAGGCGCACGCGGTCGACCCGCACGTCCTTCACCCAGGTGCCGTTGGTGCTGCCGAGGTCGCGAACCCAGACGCCGCCGTCGTCGAGCATGAGCTCGGCGTGCAGCCGTGAAACCCTGCCATCGGCGACGCGGAGCGGAACCCCCTCGGCCGAACCCATCACCATGGTGCCAGCGAGCGCGAGGCGGTGCGGACCGGTGGTGTCACTCCATTCGACCGCAGCGGGGCGGCGAAGGCGGGTCAGCTGCAGGGGAAGCTTCGGATCCGTCTCGGTGTGCGTGCCGGTCGACATCGGGCGCTCAGCCTAAACCGCCAGCGCCGCCCAGGGTGTGCCCTCGAGTTCACACACGATTCTCACGCGACGAGTCGCACGCACGGGCGGCTCTCCGGTACGGTGGCTTCGTGCTTCGGTCCCCGCTCCGATGCGTGCTGCTCGCGCTCTTCGTCTCTGCCTGTGAAGGCACCATCTTCTCGTCTGGCGTTGGTTCATCTGGAGCTGGTGGCGGCGCGGCGATGACGCGCGATGCCGGCCCGACCGCGTGCACCCCTGGCACGGCGCAGATTCCCAAGCTGCTGCGGCTGTCGAATCACGAGTACCGTAGCGTCGCCTCCGACGTGCTGGGTGTGCCGCTGCCCGAGTCACTCTTCACGCGGTGGACACCGGTCGCGCAGGTGTACGGCTTCGACACCATGAGCGAGACGCGCATCGACGCGCAGGGCCTCGAAGAGCAGCTCGCCACCGCCGAGTCGCTCGCCTCGCTCGTGCTCGCCACGCCCGCGCTCACCGCCCACTGCCCCGCCGTGCTCGCGGCGCAGACGCCCACCTGCCCGCTCAAGGCCGTCTATTCGCCGATGGACGATTTCTCGGACACGCAGGGCCGCGACTGCTGGTCGTACCTGGACTCGAGCGGCGCGCCGATGGTGTTCGACAACGCGAACGCGCGCTGGCGCAAGCAGGTCGACCAGGGCGTGTACCTGTGGCGCTCAGGCGGGCACCCGGGTGGAACCGTCGACGCCGTGCGCCGCTGGGTGAGCCCGGTCGACGGCGCGCTGTCACTCTCGGGCGCCTTCACCGACGGAGACCCGACGGGCGGCGATGGCGTGACGGTGTCGATTCTCAAGAACGGCAC
>JAEUJR010001071.1 GCA_016793585.1 Archangium sp. | reverse complement strand
ACGTCGACCACGGCAAGACGTCGCTGGTGAAGGCGCTGACGGGCATCGACACCGATCGCCTGCCCGAAGAGAAGAAGCGCGGCATCACGCTCGAGCTCGGCTTCGCGCACCTCGACCTGCCTGGCGGAAAACGGCTCGGCGTCGTCGACGTGCCGGGCCACGAGCGCTTCGTGAAGGCGATGACGGCGGGCGCTGGAGGCATCGACCTCGCGCTGCTGGTGGTGGCCGCCGACGAAGGGGTGATGCCGCAGACACGAGAGCACGTCGACATCTGCTCGTTGCTCGGCGTGCGCCGCGGCGTGCTGGTAGTGACGAAGGCCGACCTGTTGCCCGGGCTCGGAGACGGCTGGCTCGACCTGCTCGAAGCCGAGCTGCGCAGCCTCACCCAGGGCACGTTCCTCGAGGGCGCGCCGCTCGTCGCGGTGAGCGCGAAGTCGGGTGAAGGGCTCGACGCGCTGAAGACCGAGATTGGAAAGCAGGTCGCCGCGCTCGAAGCCGAAGGCGCGGCCCGCACCGCCGATGGCCCGCTCTTTCTGCCCGTCGACCGCGCCTTCACCATCAAGGGCTTCGGCTGCGTCGTCACCGGCACGCTGCTGTCGGGGAAGCTGACGCTCACCGACGAGGTCTCGCTCGAGCCGGGGCTCGCAGGTCCTTTGCGACTTCGTGGGCTGCAGCAGCATGGCAAGGCCGTCGAGCGCGCGGTGGCAGGTGAACGCGTCGCCGTGAACCTCGTCGGCGTCGAGACGAACGACGTGCGGCGCGGCATGGCGCTGGTGCGGGCGAGCGAGCTCACCGCCGCGCGCGTGTTGGACGTCGAGCTCACCCTGCTCGCCTCGGTGGAGTCGCCGCTGCCTCGCCGTTCGCGTCAGCTCGTCACCGTGGGCACCGAGCAGGTCGAGGCCGTCGTGAAGCTGCTCGATGTCGACGCCCTGCGGCCGGGAGAGTCGTGCTTCGCGCAGCTCCGCCTCGCGCACCCGGTCGCCGCCATGCCGCAGCTGCGCATCATTCTGCGCGGCACGAAGGCCATCGCCGGCCGTGGTGCGACGCTCGGTGGTGGGCGGGTGCTCTCGCTCGACCCACCTCGTCGCCGCAAGGGCGCCGCCACCGCGCTCTCGGAGTTCTCCACCGCCGACCTCGACGCGCGCCTCTCGTGGCTCACCACGCAGGCCGGCTACCAGGGCCTCACCGAGAAGGAGCTGTTCGCCCGCGCCTCCGCTGCGCAGAAGGAGCTGAACAAGGCGCTCGAGGTCGGCGCCGCGCGTGGCCGGCTCGTGCTCGTCGACAAAGAGGCGCGGCGGTTTCTGTCCGGCTCGGTCGTGTCGGCGCTGCAGCAGCGCGTGCTCGTCTCGCTCGACCGGTTTCATCAGGAGCGCCCCGAAGCCGACGGTGTGCCGAGAGAAGAGCTGCGTCAGCGCCTGGGCGTGCCGCACGAGAAGACGTTTTCCCGCGTGCTCGCGACGCTGCTCGAGGCGAAGTCCGTCGAGGCCGACAAAGAGCTGCTGCGGCTCCCCGGTCGCGGTCGCACGTTCACCGAAGCCGCCAACACGCTGCGCACCGAGGTGATGAAGGCGCTCACGTCGGCCGCGCTGCAGCCGCCCATCGTCACCGACCTCGCCTCGAGACTTCGCACCCCCGAGCCGAGACTGCTCGAGGTGCTCAACACGCTCGCCGCGCAGGGCCTGGTCGTGCGCGCGGGCGAACTCTTCTTCGATGCCCAGGCCATCGCCACCCTCGAGCAGAAGCTCATCGCCTTTCTCGGGGAGCACGGCTCCATCTCGACGCAGCAGTTCAAAGAGCTCACCGGCCTCTCGCGAAAGTTCCTCATTCCGCTCGCCGAGTCATTCGACGCGCGCAAAGTCACCCTGCGGGTCGGTGAGAACCGCGTGCTCAGGGGGAAGTCCTCATGAGAGTCGTCGCGTTGCTGCTCCTGGCGGGCTGTGTCACCGACGAAGCCGCGCAGCGCCCCACGAGCACCGAAGTCGAAGGCCTCGTTCGCCGCCGCGCGCAGTCGTGTGGCGGCGCGTTCGTGATGGCGCTCGCCACCAGCCCCGTGGCCGGCGCCCGCTTCTCGGTTCACGCGGGTGGCACCATCAGCGGGCCTGAAGTGGCCAGCTTCGTGACCTCTGACGAAGGCGCCTTCCGCGCGACGTTGCCGCCCGGCCGCTACTGCTTCGCCGACACCACCGACCCGTCGGCGACGCCCACCTGCACCGCGCTGCTCGAGTACGACCCGAAGGTCGAGCCCGTGCCCATCGTGATGCTGCCCGCCATGAAGTGCCGTTGAAAGAGCGCACGTGGGCGCTGGAACTCGTGCTGCGCCTGAGGGAACGTGCGGCCCATGCGTCAGGTGAAGCTGCTCGTCCCCGCCATCGTCGCCAGCGTCTTGTCGTGCAGCACGCCGCCCGCGACGGGCTCTGCGCTGCGCGTCGCCATCAACCTCGAAGACAGCATCAAGTCGACCTGCGTCGCCCTCGAGGTGAAAGACACCGGGGGCGTGCTGCTCAAGACGAGCCGCGGCGCCCGCACGCAGGGCCGCATGGTGCTCTCGGCCGCCATCTTCCGTGACGACCTGCCCGAGACGGTCGCGCTGCAGGCCATCGGCTTCAGCGACGTCGACTGCACGATGAGAACGGTGCCCGCCGAGGCCTCGGAGACCATCACCGAGGCCTTCCCCGCGACGAGCCTGCGCGACGTGAAGGTCACCTTGAAGCGCGCGCCGTCGATGAGCATCGACGTCGACAACGACGGCTCACCCGAAGGCACCGACTGCGACGATCGTGACCCACAGCGCAGGCCCGGCCTCGCCGAGGTCTGCACCGACGGCAAAGACAACGACTGCAATGACCTCTCCGACTGCGGAGACCCGATGTGCACGGGCAAGCAGTGCAAGGCGGCGAACTCCATCTGCGCGGGCTCGGGCCTGTGCACCGAGACCAACTGCGCCGACGGCATCGACGAAGACCAGGACGGAACCCGCGACTGCGCCGATGGGGAGTGCGCCGGGAAGAGCTGCGCCAACGGCGGCACCTGCACCCGCGGCGCCATGGGCATGCCGGGCACCTGCGCGAACGCGACCAACGAGCGGGGCCTGTGCGGCGACGACGTCGACAACGACGGCGATGGCATGAAGGACTGCGCCGACAGCGACTGCAACCTCGAGGCGTGCAGCGACGGCCTCGCCTGCAACGTGCAGGAGATCTGCACCAACAACGTCTGCGGCGGCGGCGTGGCGGTCAGCTGCACGGCCTCGACGAACACCTGCGCCGCGAGCGTGGGCCTGTGCGTCGAGCCCGATGGTGGCTGTGTCTATGCGCCGCTCCCGGCCGACGCGGGCTGCAACGACGGCTTCGCCTGTACCGTGAACGACTCGTGCGACGGCGACGGCGGCTGTGCGGGAACGCCGCGCGTCTGCACCACGCCGCCGGCTGGTGATTGCTGGGAGGCGAGCGGGCGCTGTGACGAGTCGCTCGACGGCGGGTGCATCTACGACATCGCGGTGGGCCGCCTCTCGTGCGCCGACAGCGACCCGTGCACCGTGAACGACGCGTGCCTCGAAGATGGCGGTTGTCTCGGCGCGCCGCTCGACTGCAGCAACGCGATTCCTCCCAACGAGTGCCAGCTCTCGATGAACCAGTGCCTCGTCGGCGCCTGCCTCTTCATGAACCGCAGCGGCAGCTGTGACGGCGGCACCTGCCAGGCGGGCGCGTGTGTTCCCGACCCCGACGCAGGCACGCTGGTCGACGCTGGCGTTCCGGCCGATGGAGGCGCGCTGGCCGATGGCGGAACGCCGGTCGACGCGGGCGCTTTCGCCGACGCGGGCGCTCCCACCGACGCAGGGGCCAGCGACGCAGGCGCTCCGTTCATCATTCCGTCGAACGTGCCGCTCGCCACCATCGACGCCGCGCCCACGGTGACCCACCTCAACTTCACCTGCAACGCGACGATGACGCTCAACCCGCCCGGCTATCGCGACGACCTCGGCTGCAACGAGCCCACGCTGCCTGCGCCGACGCTGGTGCCGCAGGCCAACGGGCCGACCCTCGTCGTCTACGTCGTCGATCGCCTCACCGTCGCGAGCGGCGTGACGGTGAAGGTGGTGCGCGGCTCGTCGGGCGGCACTGGAGACCGCGCGCTCGTCTTCGCCGTGAAGGGTGACGCGCAGATCAACGGCACCATCGACGTCAGCGCCAACGAGGGCTGGGTCGGCCTCAACTACGTCATCGAGTCGGGGCCGGGCGGGCAGGGCTCGTTCTGCCCCGCGAGCAGCCCTGGCATCGGCAACGGTGACAAGTCGGGCGGTGGGCAGGGCGGCGGGTTCGGGCTCGCCGGCGGCAACGGGGGCAACGGCGCAGACAACGGCGGCGCAGGCGCGACGGGCATTCCCGCCCAGGGCACGGCCACCCTGGTGCCGCTGCGCGGCGGGTGCCCCGGCTCACGGGGCGGCAAGGGGGCGAACGACCGGTATGGGCGCGCGGGCGGCGCCCTGCAGCTCTGGGTTCGCGGGCAGCTCTCGTTGAACGGGGCGCTCCTCGCCTCGGGCGGGCGCGGGTTTGGCGCACAGGTGACGGGCGGCGGCGGTGGTGGCGGCGGCTCGGGTGGCGCGATTCTCGTCGAGGCCACCACCCTCACCGCAGGCGCCAGCGCCATCATCGCGGCCAACGGCGGCAGCGGCGCCGAGGGCTCGGCGTACTGGCCGGCCGGCCTCGGGCGTGATGGCCAGTATGGAACCATTGGCGTCACGACCGCGCCTGGCGGGAGCGGCGCGAACCAGTGCGGTGGCTACGGCGGGCGTGGCGGCGCGCGGGCTGGCGGTTCCACCGACGGGCAAACGGGCGGGGTGGAGCAGAGCTGCAACACCTCAAACCTCGGCGGTGGTGGTGGTGGCGGCGGCGGCGTGGGCCGCGTGCGCATCAACGCGCTCAACCCGTGCACCATCACCAACGGCGCACGCATCAGCCCGCAGGCGACGTCGAACCGCACCGGCTGCAGCCCCTGAACCGCGGCTTGCGATGAGTGCGCTCAGCACGGCGAACGACGCTTGCCGTTCGAGGCGCGCGGCTTTCGTGGCCGCCGGCGCGTGCAGGCCCAGCCGCCCAGCACCCACGCCGCCAACACCCCCGGTGCCGCAGCGCACCCCACCGGTGCCAGCGGCCCCTCCCACTGCGCGCCGGCGTCGAGCGTGATGGCCGCCATCGGCAGACACACGTTCACCACGCCGAAGCGGCAGCGTGTTCCCGCCAGGCACTGCGCCTGCGAGCTGCACGTGCGCAGGCAGCGGCGCTCGTTCGCCACGTCGTTGCAGACGGTGCCGGTGGCGCACTTCACGGCGCTCGAGCAGAGCTCGCCTTCGGCCACCACGGGCAGCTGCTTCACGATGCACAGCGAGCGCGCGCCGTCGCACGTCATGCCGTCGGGGCAGGCCTGGGCTCCCGAGCACGGCTGCGAGCAATAGCGGGTGGGGTTCTGCGGGTCGCTGATGCACGCGCCACCGGCGCACTGGCCGGCGCTCAGGCAGGGCTCCGCGTCGGCGATGCAGTCACCGTCACCCAGCGGGCACGCCGAGCGGGGCATGCAGACGCCATCGACGCGGCACTCGCCCGGGCAGTCGGGGTCGTCGCCTTCGCTGCACCACGCGGTGCACACGCCGTCGCCGCCGCAGCGGCAGTCAGGGTCCTCCACCTCGCACGCGGCGACGCACCGGCCATCACGTGCGCAGTCGGGGCTCTCGTTCTCGACGAGCCATCGCTCGACGAAGCGCCGGTAGGGCGCCAGCAGCACCGACGACGAGACGCCCGCGCCGCAGTCGGTGGTGATGAAGCTGTGCACGGCGACGAGCCGCTCTCCGCCGTCGGTCGGCACGAAGGCCGCGCCACCCGAGTCTCCGAAGCAGATGCCTTTGCCCAGGTCGCCCGACACCAGCACCATGCCCTGCGTGCGGTTGACGATGGCGCCCACGACGGCGGTGGTGACGGCGCGGCGCTCTCCGGGAGGGCCCTGCTCGGAGCGCCCGTAGCCGACGTGCCGCACGGGCGACCCGATGGCCGGCGCTGGGCCCCACCACGCCCACGGCTTCGGCGTCACCATGGGCGCGCGGTCGAGCAGCAGCAGGGCGAGGTCGGCCACGCCGCCGTCGGTGGCCTGGGCGTAGGTGAGGCGCTTGACGATGCCGTACACGCCGGCGTCTGAGCCGTCGACGCGCGCCGGGTCGAGCGCGAAGAGCGGCGCGCTGCCGACGCAGTGGGCCGCCGTCACCAGCGTGCGTGGCGCGATGAGCGTGGCGCTGCAGACGCCGGCGTCGCTGTCGAGGAAGAAGACCTGCGTCTCGGTGGGCGCCGGCTCTCCGCCGACGATGGCGTCACGCCGTGCGCTCGCCGAGCGGTCGTCACTGCACGCGGCCAGCAGCAGCCCGACGATGATGAAGGCCCGGAGCACCCGACGCAGTCTCTCTCACCACTCTCACGACATCCACCCGGGGGCGTGCTCAGGTCTTCGGCGACATGCGCCTGCTCTCGACCCTTGTCCTCCTCCTCTCCTGGAATGCCATGGCCGCTCTGACGACGAAGAAGGTCTCGTGGGAACTCGACGGCGCGCCCTACGAGGGCGTGCTCATCGCCGACGACAAGGGCCCCGCGCGGCCCGGCCTGGTGATGGTGCCCAACTGGCTCGGCGTGACGGACGAGGCGGTGAAGCAGGGTGAGCTCGTCGCGGCGCGTGGCTTCGTGGTGCTGGTGGCCGACGTGTACGGCACGAAGAACCGGCCGAAGAACGCGCAGGAGGCCGGCAAGTCGGCCGGCGCGCTCAAGACCGACCGCGCGGCGCTGCGGCTGCGCATGACGAAGGCGCTCGAGGTGCTGCTCGCGCAGAAGAACGTGAAGCTCGACGCCACGAAGGTCGGCGCCATCGGCTTCTGCTTCGGAGGCACCGCCGCGCTCGAGCTCGCACGCACGGGCGCGAAGCTGGGCGGCGTCGTCGCCTTCCACGCCGGGCTCTCGTCGCCCACGCCCGACGACGCCTCGAAGATTCAGGGCAAGGTGCTCGCCCTGCACGGGGCCGACGACCCGACCGTGCCGCCCGACGAGGTCGCGGCCTTCGAGACCGAGATGCGCGCGGCGAAGGTCGACTGGCAGCTCGTGAAGTTCGGCGGCGCGGTGCACAGCTTCACCGACCCGGGCGCGAACGTGCCGGGCCGCGCCATGTACCACCCCGTCGTCGCCGCGCGCGCCTACTCGATGATGGAGGCGCTCTTCAGCGAGGTCTTCGCGCCGAAGAAGTGACCGTCGGTGTTCAGCCCAGCGTCACGTTGCGCAGCCTCGCGAAGTCACGCGCGAGCTCGCTGCGGAAGTCGGGGTGCGCGATCGAGATGAGCAGCGCGGCGCGTTCACGCAGCGTCTTGCCGTGCAGGTTGACGGCGCCGTACTCGGTGACGACCCAGTGGGTGTGGCCGCGCGTGGTGACGACGCCCGCGCCATCTTTGAGCTGCATGGTGATGCGGCTCACCTTGCCGCCCGCCGCGGTCGAAGGCAGCGCGATGATGGGCTTGCCGCCTGCCGAGCGCGCCGCGCCGCGAATGAAGTCCATCTGGCCGCCGATGCCCGAGTAGATGCGGTGGCCCATGGAGTCGGCGCACACCTGCCCGGTGAGGTCGACCTCGATGGCCGAGTTGATGGCGACGACCTTGTCGTTCTTGCCGATGAGCGCGGTGTCGTTGGTGCGGTCGCAGGGGTGGAACTCGACCTGCTGGTTGTCGTTGACGAAGTCGAACAGCTTCTTCGTGCCGGTGACGAACGAGACGACGCTGCGCCCCGCGTGCACCTTCTTGAGCTTGTTGGTGACGACGCCGTTCTCGACGAGCGGAATCAGCCCGTCGCTGAACATCTCGGTGTGAATGCCGAGGTCGTGTTTGTCGCCGAGGCGCGCGAGCACCGCGTCGGGAATCGCCCCGATGCCCATCTGCAGACATGAGCCGTCTTCGACGAGGTTGGCGATCTGCTCTCCGATGCGGCTCTCGACCTCGCTCGTCTCGCCCGGCGCCATCTCGGCGAGCGGCCGGTTCGTGAGCGTGAAGGCCTTCACCTTCTCGAGCGGCAGCACCGAGTTGCCCAGCGTGCGCGGCATCTGGGCGTTCACCTCGGCCACCACGGCCTTCGCGTTCCACGCAGCGGCGAGCGCGGCGTCGACCGACGTGCCCAGCGTGCAGTCGAGGTGCGAGTTCGGCGTCGACAGCTGCACCAGCGCCACGTCGAGCGGCACCGCGCCCGAGGTGAAGAGCGACGGAATGTCTGAGAGGAAGATGGGCATGAAGTCGGCCCGCCCCTCGGCGATGGGCCCGCGCATGGTGTGGCCCGTGAAGAGCGACACCGAGAAGAAGCGGCCCGCGTGCTGGGGCTCGGTGAACTCGCAGCGCCCCGTCGTGTGCAGGTGGTACAG
>JAEUJR010001069.1 GCA_016793585.1 Archangium sp. | reverse complement strand
GTGCCGATGTTGTCTTCGTTCTCGAGCGCCGGCAGCGTCTCGAGGAAGGCGATGAGGCTGATGCGGTTCTTCACGCGCAGCTCGGCGCCGATGGTGAGAATGCCCAGCGTCGAGCGCGGCTCGTTGTTGGTGGTCGCGTTCAGAATCTCGTCGATGGTGGGGTTCTGGCTGGTGCGGAAGATGAGCATGCCGCGGCCCTGCCCGAAGAGAACGCCGGCGCCCACGAAGGCGTAGAGGTCGGGCCAGGTGAGCGACGTCGCGCTGCCGGTGAGCAACCTCGAGATGCGGCCCTGCGCCATCACGGCGACGTGCGACTGCGGCAGCCAGCTGAACGCCGCGTTGATGCTCGCCGTCCACGCGCGCGCCTGGGTGAAGGCTCCCTCGAAGCCGGCGCTGACCCAGAGAAACGGCGTCGCGTTCGTCATCGCCTGCGTGCCCGACGCGTAGTTGCGAATGCCGACGCGCACCGGCACCAGAAAGAGACCGCGGCCACCGAGCGCCTCGAGGTACTCCTTGCGGGCCTCGGCCACGCTCGTGAGCCTCGCCCCGTCGCGCAGCATGGCGGGCGTCGAGGTCGCGGTCGACAAGGTGCGCGCCGAGACGATGCGCAGCGACGGGTCGAGCGTAGTGATGCGCGCGCGCAGCACGAGCGAGGCGCCTTCGGCTTCGAAGTCGAGGAACAGGGCGTGCTTCGCGCCAGACGAGACGCCGGCCTGCGCGAGCGCCTCGGGGTCGTCATAGCCGCGCGTCACCACGGTGCCCTTCGCGCCGGAGTGCACGACCCACGCAGAGCACGCGGGGCAATGCACGAACTGCACGTGCGTCTTCGGGTTCTTCACGACGAGGCCCGCGACGTGGTTCTCGAGGTACGCCTCGAGGCCCGTGCCCAGCGAGACCGGCACCGACACGCCCGCCAGCACCACGCCGGTGTCGACGTCGAAGGGGCTCTCTTTCGTCCACCCGTAGACGAGCTCGTCGATGAGCTCGGCCGCCTGCAGCTGCACTTCGCTCGCGACCTCGGCGCGCAGCAGCTCGACCTGTTTCGCGTTCAGGTCGACCTCCTCCGCGAAGGCGACCGCCGACACGAGGCTCAAGAGGAGCGCGGCCCTCACGGCAGCCACCTCCACTCGCCCCGAAGACAGACGCCACCGTGCAACTGGGTCTCCTTCGGGTCGACGATCATCAACCCCAGCAGCGCGTCGTCGGGCCCGAGCACCTCGGTCACGAACGAGCGCGCGCAGGCGATTCGGTACACCTCGCTCTGCGGCAGCGTGGCGAGGAAGGCGACGTCACCGGCGGCGAGCGTCGGCACGCGGTCAGACACGACGAAGCCGCGCTGAGCCAGGGTGGTGCGCGCGGCGACCGCGATCTTCTGCGCCACCGGCAGCGAGGGGTAGAAGGCGTCGACGTGCCAGCGCGTGGTCTGCGGTGCCATCGCGCCAGCGCTGTCGGCCAGCTCGGTCACCTGCGTCGACAAGGTGGAGAGGATGGCCTCGTCGCGGTTCGGCCGCTCTCCGGTCTGCAGATAGCGCGTCGAGCACGCGAGCACGTCGCCGACTCCACCCGCGAGCTCCTTTGCGGGAGGCGGCGGCACCTGGCCCGGGTACCGAGCCGCAGCCTCGACGTCGGAGAGCCGTTGGCAGTCGAGGTTTCGGCGCTCGGCCTTCGTCTTGAAGGCCAGCGTGTCGATGGCGCAGCCGCTGAGCGCGCAGAGCAGCAGGGCGCGGCTCATGGCGTCGTTCCCTTCGGCTTCTCGGTGCCGGGCTCGACCGCGAAGCTGTTCATCACCCGCGCGCGCACCTTCGCGTTGTAGAGCAGCTGCGCGAGGTGCCCGTGCAGGTCGCGGGTGAACTCCTCTTTGTAGCCGTCGCCCGTCACCTGTTCGCTCTTGGGTCTGATCAGCAGGTCGATGATGCCGTTGAGGGCCCAGACGCCGAGCCCGAACGACTCCACGAACCGCTCCTGAAACGACTGCTGCGCGAGCAGAAAGCCCTGCGCGTCACGAATGCGAATTTCCTGACCGAAGGTCCATTCCTCGACGGCCGGCACCAGCGTGAACGAGGCGACGCAGAGCAGGGCGAGCAGTGCGCTGTCGTCGTGGTGAACGAGCTTCGAGGTGATGTCGATGATGAACTGCGGCGGGGTCTCGATGCGATCGGGTGCCGCCACCTTGCCCGAAGGACGAACGACCTCGGTGGTGACGGTCGCGCCCTGCTTCGTCAGCGAGCTGCGCACGTTGCGGCACAACACGTCGGCCTCGACGCCATCACCGGGGTGACAGCGAAGCAGCACCCGCGTGTCGGCGGTGAAGTTCGTCGGCGTCTGAGGGTCGAGCGCGATGGGCCGCTGCAGGCCCACCAGCGGCTGGTAGACCGTCACGCACCCCGTCGTCATCGCGATGGCCACCGCGGCCAGGCCGAATTTCACGGCCGGGCGCTGGTGCAACGGCAAAGCCATGTGACTCCTCGTGAGGCCCGGGCCCTTGTTGCCGGATCAGCGCAAACTGATCCCAGGCCACGCGCGGGCGCGAACCGTAACTGAGAGGAGAGACTGGCACCACGACAACGCCGTCAGATCGCCGTGGAGATTCGTGGGTGGATGATCAGGGTGCTACAGGCTGATCAGCTCACCAGCTGATGCGCAGGCCGGCGCCGATGCGTGAATCGCCCCGGCTGTCGTGGCTGGCCGAGAGAGCGAAGTCGACGTTGTCGCGCACCTTCCACGCGGCTTCCGCGTTCGCGGTGGTGCGGTTCGTCTGGAAGTTGTGATCGACGCCCGCCGAGAGCCGGAAGTTGTCGTTGGGCCGGTAGACGACCGAGCCACCGACGTTCTCGAGGCCGTTGCGGTTGGCGTTGACGTAGGCGTTCGCCGAGAGCGTGCTCGTGTCGTACTGCGCCCGCAGGCCAGCACCCGTGAGGCCCGTGGAGTCGGCCGAGATGGAGCCCGACAACTTCCAGTTGTCGATCTGCTGCGTGTACGTCGCGCTGCCCGAGACCTTGAAGTCCTTGAAGTGCGACTGCCAGTCACCGCGCAGCTTCACCTCGAGCTTGTCGTCGAAGAACTTCTGTTTGATCTCGGGCTTGATGCCCAGGCTCTGCAGCTTCTGGCTGCCGCCCGAGTACGCTGCGTAACCAGCCGCCACCGCCGCGCCGGCCGCCAGCCCGTAATACGCCGCGGGCGAGTCCTGCTTGAGGTCCTTCAGCAGGTCTTTGGCGATGTCTCCGCCGATGTTGCCGAGGTCGCCCAGCTTGGTGCTGTTGATGTCACGCACCTGAATGCCGGCGGCCGAGAGGCGCTCCTGCACCGCGCCCGCGATCTCGGGAGACAGCGCGCCAATGGGCATGTCCTTCATGAAGTCGATGGAGGCGTTCTTGAGCTCGGTCTGCTGCGCGTCGGTGAGCACGTCGCCTTCACGAACCGGCATGCGGCCGCGGGCCATGCTCATCGCGTCGTGACCCAGCGCCGTTTCGATGCGCGCGTTGAGGCGGTCGATGTTCGCGTTCACCGCCTGGCGCACGGGGTTCGGCAACGTCGCCTGCACGTCAGCCGCGCTCGGAGGCGGCGGCGCCACGTTCGGGTTCACCGTGCCGCGGCTGCCAGTGCCGGCAGCCCAGCCAGTGCTCTGCGGGGCTTCGGTGGGGGTGGTCGGAGCGGTAGGCGCAGTCGGAGTGGTCGACGAGACGGAGCCAGTACCAGGGAGCGGACGGGGGCCGGACGGGCCAGACACATTGGGCATGGCGGCACCCTATGCCGAGGCACTAGAAAAGATCCATATGGCCACCATTGGAATCCTCGACACTGCACAGCTGCTCGATTCGAGCAAGGTCGGCGCCGACGCCGCGAAGGCGCTGGAGAAGACGTGGGCTGACGCCAAGTCGCAGCCCGAGGACAAGAAGCGCGAGGTGCTGGCGCAGCTGGAGCAGAAGCGGGCGAGCCTTCGTCAGCAGGTGATCGATCGCGCGAAGCCCGTCATCGCCGAGCTCGCCAAGCAGAAGAAGCTCGATGCGGTGCTCGAGAAGGGCGCCGTGGTGTGGTCGACGGGCGAAGACCTCACGAAAGAAGTCATCGCGAAGGTCGACGCTGGCGGCCCGCTCAAGGGCTGACGGGCGAGTTCTTCAGCTTCACCCGCATCGCGCCTGCGACGGACTGTTGAACGGCGCGCTTCGTCTCGGCGAGCTCGTCGGGCACCCAGAAGTGCAGCGTGCGGCCGTGTGCCTCGGCCGACATGCGAAAGAAGCTCATGTCTTTCGCGGTCGCGCGTTCGGGCGCCTTCGCGATGCACTTGCTGCAGAGACAGGGCAGGGCCGTGACGGGCTCGTGCGCGGTGAGGTTGCGCGTCGTGTTGGTGGGCGCGCCCGTCGTCTCGGCGCCGCTTCCGCCCAGCAGCTGAGCGTCGGCCGACGTCAACACCCGTGGCGTCTGGAGCGACATGCCGAGCTGCCCGGGCGCAGCCGTGATGCCCTTGCCCGAGTCGAACGTGATGGAGCCCTTGAGCGCGGTGATGTCGGTGATGGGCGTGCGGTTGGGCTTCGAGTTCCACTGCTTGCCGTCGAAGGTGAGCCCGTCGAGCACCGCCACCAGCCAGAGCACGTCGTCGGGCCGCGCGGTGACGAGGAAGAGCCGGCCGCCGGTCTTCAGCTTCTCGAACGCCTTGTGTGTCGAGCGATAGACGTCGATGGGGAGCGTGGCTCCCGGCTTCGCGCCGGGGTGGTCCTTCTCGAAGACCGCCTTGCTCACGATGGCCATCATGTCGGGCATGGCGCGCACTGTAGATCGTGAGGGGCGTCGAGGTCGTGATTCGCTGATTCTCTTCGTGCAGGTCGCGTGGCACACCCCTCGTCGATGACGCTGCGACCCGACGAGCGCGTGCGGTTCGAGTTGTTCGACGACGCCGTCGCGGTTCGCAAACGCGCGGTGACGCGCCTGGTGTTGTCGACAGCGGCCGACCTCTTCGCGCTGCGCGAGGTGCTGCTGTTCGACGAAGACGCGGGTGTTCGTGCGCTCGTGCCGCTGCGCCTGGCCGAAGTCGACGACGCGCGGGTGGTGCCGTGGCTGGTGCAGGCCGTCGGTGACGAGCGCCCGGCGGTGCGCGAGGCGGCGTGGAATGCGCTCGGCCGTCGCCGCGCGGTCGAGTTGGTGGCGGTTGCGCGACAGGCGCTGCGTGATGACGACACCTGGTGGGTTCGCCGTGCGGTGATTCGCGCCTTGGCGCAGGTGGCGAGCGACGAGAGCGTCGACGTGATTCTCACGGCGTTCGACGACCCGTTCTGGAGGGTTCGGCTGTCTGCGACGCAGTCCC
>JAEUJR010001037.1 GCA_016793585.1 Archangium sp. | reverse complement strand
CGCACGGCCTGCTCGAGCCCACGATCGGCGATCGACCCGCTCGCGTCGATCAGCAGCGTCACCAGCGTGACGTCGCTCGCCGTGATGTCTTCGAGCGCCTTGCCCGCC
Source organism: Archangium sp. (assembly GCA_016793585.1). The sequence goes on along the minus strand of JAEUJR010001037.1, from coordinate 1,777 downwards.
GCGCCCGCGAGCACGATGGAGCCGAGGTTGCCGGTGATGAGGGTCGAGGTCTGCGCGCTCAACACGCCGGTCGCGACCGCGCTGGTGAGGTTCTTCGTGACGTCATCGTCGTTGGTGGACATGGAGGTCTCCTGTTCCGGGCGCATTGCCGGTTGGTTGGGTGATGGACTGTTCGGGGAATCAGCTCAGAGGGTGACGGCGTCGGTCGTCTTCACGACCTTCATGCCGGCCTTCCTCCACTTCTCGATGGCTTCGTTGGCGATGCGGGGGAAGTCGAGGTGCGCCGGGAGCGGGGAGATCGGCGGCGCCGGCACCGGGCTCATCGCGTCTTCGAGGATCCAGATCTTCTCGGCGAGCTTCGGGTCTGACTGCATCACGTGCGCTTGAATGTCGTTGAGCGTCGAGAGCACGCAGTGGCTCTTCGCCTGACCAAAGACGTACACGCGGTCGTACTCCATGAGCATCTTGAAGAAGGGCGTGTTGAACGAGCCGACGACCTGGCCGTTGAGCTCGGTCACCTCGGGCGACATGACCGAGTAGTTCTCGGTCATCGCGTGCGTGCCCTTCGTCTCGAAGTGCGTCTGGTGTTTTCGCGCCGCTGCGTGGAACAGCGCCGCCTCCATCATCGACGGAACCAGCGCGTGTGAGAGGCCGCCGAGCAGCGTGTGGTACGGCCACACCGTCAGCACGTACTTGCCGCTCGCCTCGAGGCGCTTCACGTACTCGAGCGACTCCTTCGGGTGCGCGACCGCGTTCCATTTTCCGGCGCGAACTTCTTCGTGGAAGATCGGCGTCAATGGCGCGGGGTGTTTGCCCTGCGCGTCGACCCACCACGCGGGGTGGAAGATCTGGAACATGCGGTGCGTGTCCATCGAGAAGAAGAGCGACGTCACCTTGTCGAGGTTGCGGTACAGCCACTCGACGGTGCGCTGCGTGTCTTCGACGGCGCCGGGCACGAAGAGCGAGGCGCCCGGCGTGCAGAAGCCGACCTGCACGTCGATGCCGAACGCCGCGACGCGAAACTTGTCGGCGCCCGACGGCTTGATGCCATGTTTCTGTGCGTACGCTTCACCGGCGTCGGCGACGAGCCCTGCGCGCTCCATGAACAGCTGGGGGACCTGCTTCGACTCGTAGAAATCGGGCAACGGCAACATGAACGACCTCCTGTTCTGCAGAGTGCTTCAGGACAACGACAGTTGAACGAGTTCCTTCGAGGTGACGACGACGAGGCTTCCGTCGGACTGCGGCAGCACTTCGTCCTGGGCGCTGACGAAGGGCTGGGTGTCGGAGAAGCAGGCGGCCTCGACCAGCACGCCGGAGTCGACCTTCATGGCGACGAGGCCGTCATCGGTGCCGAGCACCACGCGTCCGCCGAGCAGCGCGCCGTGGCCAGCCCGTCCCGACATCGAGGTGCCGAGCACGGCTCCGTCTTCCGCGATGAGCCAGCGGTGCACGAGATCTTTGCCGTCGAGCTCGGCCGTCACCGAGAGCAGCGCGTGCTTCGCGTCGAACACCGCCTCGGCCGCGACCACCCTGCCCTTCCACGTGATGGCCGGCAGCCGCTTGAGACCCGCTCGCCCCGTGCGCAGCAGGAAGGCCACGGTGAGCCCTCCCGCTCGGTAGAAGCCCAGGCCGAGGCGTTCACCCGCCCACAACCAGGTCTGGCCTTCGAGCACCTGGCCGACGCGCGCGCCGGTGCCCTGTTCGATGAGCCACTCGTTCTCGGTGCGGTACGTCACCGTTGCGGCGGACGCAAAAGTCGGCTCCGACGCTCGGC